>JAKSDN010000237.1 GCA_022360075.1 Kiloniellales bacterium
ACCCCTCCAGCCATGACCGTCGTCGTCGACTACGGCGCGAGCAATCTCCAGTCGGTCGTCAACGCGCTCACCGAGCTCGGCGAGGAAGCGCGGGTCGCCAGCGAGCCGAGCGAGCTGGAAGGCGCCGAACGCATCATCCTGCCCGGCGTCGGCGCGATGGGGCCGGCGATGGCCCGGCTCCGGGAAGGCGGCCTGGCCGAGGCGCTGAACGTGGCGGTCCGTGAGCGGGGCACGCCCTTCCTCGGGATCTGCCTCGGCATGCAGATGATGGCGTCGCAGGGCCATGAGGGCGGCCTCGAGACCGAGGGGTTGGACTGGGTGCCGGGCGCTGCGGTCCGGCTCGAGGCGGCGCCGCCGGACTGGCGCGTGCCGCACATCGGCTGGACCGAGATCCGCGTGGAAAACGGCTTCCCGCTCTCCGAAGGCCTGCGGCGGGACGCCGGCTTCTATTTCTGCCACAGCTATCACGTCGCCCTGGACGATCCCGAGTATCTCGCAGCCGAGGCAGCATTCGATGGGGCGATCACGGCGGCGGTCTGGCGCGGCAGCGCGATCGGCGTGCAGTTCCATCCCGAACGCAGCGGCAACGCCGGCCTGCGGCTGATCGAGGGCTTTCTGGACTGGGACGGGTGCGGGCGTGACTGGTGATGGCCAAGGCCCGCTTGATCCCCACCATGCTGCTCTCGCAGGGGCGGCTCGTGAAGGGCCGGCGCTTCGCCGACCACGAGGATGCCGGCAACCCGGTCACGACGGCCAAGATCTACAACGATCAGATGGCCGACGAGATCGTGATCCTCGATATCGAGGCGACGGCGGCCCAACGCGCCCCGGACCTGGCGACGCTTTCGGCCCTGACCGCCCGCTGCTTCGTGCCGGTCACCTTCGGCGGCGGCGTCGCGAGCCTCGAGACGGCGGCCGCCGTGCTGCGCGCCGGAGCGGACAAGGTCGCGGTCAACGCCGCGGTGCTCGCCCGGCCGGCGCTGATCGGCGAGATGGCGGCGCGCTTCGGCAGCCAGGCGATCGTGGTCGCGATCGACGTGCTGGAGACCCGCAATGGAGCGCGGGTCGCGACCGACAACGGCCGGCGCGCGACCGCGCATGATCCCGTGGCCTGGGCGCAAGAGGTCGAGGCCGCGGGCGCGGGGGAGGTACTGCTGACCTCGGTCGAGCGCGAAGGCCGGCGCTGCGGCCCGGACCTCGCCGGCATTCGGCGCGTCGCCGAGGCCGTGACGGTCCCGGTGATCGGCCATGGCGGCATCGGCAGGCTGGAGGACTTCGTGAGCACGATCACGGAAGGCGGCGCAGCGGCGGTCGCGGCCGGCAGGATCTTCCAGTTCGCCGACAACAATCTGATCAAGGTGCGCCGCTACATGCGGCAGCACCAGGTCGACGTCAGGGTCAACTGATGCCGGACGGCGCTCGGGAAGGCTGGCCGATCCTGAGAACGGAGCGCCTGATCCTGCGGCCGCTCGGCCCCGAGGACGTCTCGGCGCGTTACGTCGCCTGGCTCAACGACCCGGCGGTCAACCGCTTCCTGGAGACCCGGCACCAGGCGCAGACGATGGAAAGCGTCCGCGCCTTCGTCGACAGGGTGCAGGCCCGCGACGACGAACACCTTTTCGCGATCTGCCTGCGGCCGGAAAACCGCCATATCGGCAACATCAAGGTCGGGCCGGTGAAGCCCAACCACCGCCTGGCCGACATCAGTCTCTTCATCGGCGAGCGGGACTGCTGGGGCCGGGGCTATGCGACCGAGGCGATCGCCCGAGTCAGCCGCTTCGCCTTCGAGGAGCTCGGTCTGCTCAAGCTTTCGGCCAGCTTCTACGAGCAGAACCAAGGCAGCCTGAAGGCTTTCCTCAAGGCCGGCTACCGGCAGGAAGGCCTGCGCCGCAAGCACTACCTGCTCGACGGCGAGCCCAGCGACATCATCGAGACCGGCCTCTGCGCCGATAACGGCTAACGCGATGACAAAGAACAGTTCTTTGACGATTCCCTACCGGCGCCAGTCCGAATACCTGCCGGTCGACATCGCCGCCATGCGGCCGAAGGACTCCTACCGCCAGGTGGTGGAGCGCCGGAACTATCCGATCGAGCGGCTGATCGAAGAGCATGGCTGCATTCCCCAGGACTTCCTCACAGACCGCCCCTGCCCGACCTGCGGAAGCACGCGTCGTGACCTGGAGCTGGAGAAAGAGGGCCTGAGCCTGGTCCGCTGCCGGGACTGCGACCTGGTCTACGTCAACCCGGTGTTCGACGAGGCGCACTACAAGACAATCTATCAGGCCGAGGACTATCAGGCGATCGTGCGTGACCTGGGCGAGGCCAGCCACGACTACCGCGTCGAGCGCTTCGGCAAGGAGCGCGTCGGCA
>JAKSDN010000837.1 GCA_022360075.1 Kiloniellales bacterium
AGCCAGCGCAGTCCGGTCAGGATCTGGCGGTTCGGTCAGAGTCCCCAGCGCCGCCGGCGACGGCCGATCAGGCGGCGGTGGATCCCGAGCCTGCCGATCCCGAGACCTCGCAAGCCGAAGCCTCCGAGGCAGAACGGGAAGCCGAAGGGCCAGCGGACGACACCGCCACCCTGTCCGAACCGCGAGCAGCGCCGGTCGCCGACAGCAAGCCCGAGCCGTCGGTCGTCGAGGCGCCCGAGGTCGCGAGGCGCGAGCCCGCGCCGGAGGCATCCCGAGCGGCCGAGCCTGTCGCTGAGGCGCTTCAGACCACCGGGGCAGCATCGCAAGAGGCGACGTCTACCCGGACAGAGCCGAAGCGTGAAGCCGTGCAGGCCGAGCCGCCGAAAGCCGTCTCGACGCGCGCCGGGGCGACGCAAGCACCGGCGCCAGCGAAATCGAAGGTCGAGGCCGAAACCAGTAAGCCCTCACTCGTCCAGCAGCAAGCCGCGGTCGAGCAAGCGGCGACCCCGCAGCCTTCGAAGCCGGACGAAGCACCGCAGGCCGCGCCGCCGCAGGCGCAGCCGCCGAGCGAAAGCGCGGCACGCACCACGGCCGCGAAGGCCGTCGAAGAGCGGCCCGCGCAGCCAGCGATTGCGGCCCTGGAGCCGGCTCGGATAGAGCCTGCCCGGACCGAGCCCGCCCCGTCGGCCCGTGAGCGCAGTGTCGAGGCCGTGACCGAGCCCGCCTCCTCCGAGGCTGCCGAGACCCAAAGGGAGCCGACCCCGGTCGAGGCCGAAAGCGAGCCGGAGCCCGCCCCCATCCAGGTCGAACAGCGCGCGGCTCTCACCACGCCTTCCGGCGAGGCGTCTGCGACCCCAGCGGAGAGAACGCCCCCGAGCTTCGATGTCGTGCGGGTCGAGCCGAACGGCGACACCGTGATCGCGGGCCGCGCCGAGCCAGGCAGTGAAGTGACCGTGATGGACGGTGATCGAGAGATCGGATCGGTGACGGCCGATTCCGCGGGTCAGTGGGTAGCGATCATCGATCGGCCCTTGGCGCCGGGCAGCCATCAGCTCGGTCTGCGGGCTGACGCAACGGACGGTGTCTCGGTCGAGTCGACCGATGTGGTAATCGTGGCGATCCCGAGCCCGCCGAGCCCCGAAGCGTCCGGCGAGCCCGCTGAAGCGACGGCTGAGTCCGACGCGACGCCGTTGGCGGTTCTGGCGCCGCGCCAGGGCCAGGCGCCGAGCGAAGTCCTTCAGCTTCCGGAAGACGAAGGCTTGAGCGATCAAGCGCTGGTGCTGAGCGCCGTGGACTACGACGCCTCGGGCCGCGTGGTGATCAGCGGCCGCAGCGAGGCCGAAGGACGGGTGATGGTCTACCTCGACAACGAGCTCCTGGGCCAGACCATGGCGGACCCCGAGGGACGCTGGGTGCTGTCGCCGGAGTCCGAGGTCGAGACGGGGCTGCATCAGCTCCGGGTCGATCAGGTCTCGGAGCGCGGCTCGGTGCTAGCCCGGGTCGAGACCCCGTTCTCCCGTGCCGCGCTCCTGATCAACCTTCCCGAGGAGCGTTTCGTCGTCGTGCAGCCGGGCAACAGCCTGTGGCGGATCGCCCGGCGCAGCTATGGCGAAGGTCTGCGCTACTCGGTGATCTTTCAGAGCAACCGCGATCAGATCCGCGACCCGGACCTGATTTATCCGGGCCAGATCTTCCTGATGCCCGACATCAACTGATCTTTCCAGGGTTTGCGGTTCGCCTCAGCTCGCCGTCTTCGCGCTGGGCGCAGGGCGGGGCAGGCACGCGCCCAGCGTCTCGAGATAGGGCTTGAGCTCGAGCAGGAGCGCGACGACCGTGGCCATGATGCTGGCTGGCGTGCGCGGCGCCGGTGGCACCTTGGTGGCCTCCACGCAGACCATGTTGTAGTCGTCGACACGCAGGCGCCCGTTCGGCGAGCAACCGCCTTGAGCGACCAAGCGGGAGACGAAGCGGCGATTGTGCGGTGATTCGACGGTGAAGGGCACACGGCCAAGACGGGCTGAGAGCGCCACGGCGTGCTGCTCCGCGGTTTCGACTTCGACCTGGAAATCGATTCCGAGGTAAGCGAAGGCGAAGGCGACGGGCGCCGTTCCGTCGCGCAGGCGCACGTGGCCCCTTTCGCAGAGCTCCAGCTTGCCGATCTCAAGTGGAAAGGCGTGCTCGGACAGCAGGCGAATGGTCGCCGGCACATCGACATCGCATGCCGAGTCGGCCGCCGGCTTCGTTTCTTCCAGCTCGCTCAAGCTCTTGTCCCCCGACTTGATGGCCGTATCGGCAAGCATGAAGGCTCTGCCTTAACGTTCGGTAAAGGTCTGGAACCAGGCGCTGATCGCCGCTCGGCCGCAGCCGCGTCTCCGCCGAGCGCGAGATCGCCCAGCGCCACGCTCTGGCATATGGCGAAGGGCTCGGGCAGCCCGGGAGTGCCCGTCGGGGTGATGGCCGGGCAGCGGCTAGTCGATTTGCATAGGCGAATCTATATAAGCTTTCGAAATCCAAGGCCGTATGAGCGAAGTGATTGGAACCCATGGACGCAAGAGAGCACCTGAACGTCGTGGCCCGTGCCCGCGCTCACTTTGTTGACGATTCGGCTTTGGGCGGAACCGCAATTTCCCGAAGTCGGCGATTGCCGGATTCCCACCGTGCCCCGAGGCCGGCGCGTTACGGAGCGGTCTTGAGGCACGTGGCGCGGGCGCCCGCAACATAACCAAGATTGTTCTTCATAGTCGGTCATTAAGCCCTGATCCTTCATAATCAGGGTGGAGATGCGTCAACCACAACATCAGGAGGCCGTGGCGATGAACTATCTCGCTGTGTCACTCTTGCTTGCTCACCTGCACGATCAAGTCGCCCGGAAGGGCGTGCGGCTGACCTACAGCCAGAACTTCGAGGCCTTCGCCGAGCTGAACCGGGACCTCGAGGAAAGACCGCCGCTCACGCCAATGTTCGACCCCGCCTTTGGCCACATAAGCTCCGAGAATGGCTTCTGGCTGAAGGGCGAAAACGACCGCGGTGAAGTCGTCCATCTTCAGGCCCTTCGGCTGGACAACTTCAGCCGGCCATTGGACGACGTGATGGCGAACTGGCTCGTGCCTTTGTACCGCAAGGCAGGCGACAAGCCGGAGCCTGCCGACCGCGGGCTCGTCCTCTCGCCGGTGGCGCGGCAGATCCACGGCAGGACCGCCTACCACGGTGAGCTATGGATCAAGGCCGGGATCGGCCGCGGTGCGCTCAGCGGCTTGAGCGACACGCTGCCCAGGATCGGTTTGGTGCTCGCTCACATGAAGTGGGCGCCCGACTGGATCTATGGCTTCGTGACCAAACGCAAGGTCTTTAGCGGCTTGACCGCCCGCTGGGGCTATCCGCACGCCCAGCCGAACGGCCTCTGCTGGAAGCAGCCGCCGCGTGACGAGCCTGAGGTGGAGTGGATCGTCGCCGCGACTCAGGCGGACATCGCCAACATGATCGAAGCGCAGTTGCGCGAGACGATGCTGGTCACGCAGGTGACGGCATTGCCGCTCGACGAGCTTGCCGCGCCCGTGCCGATGGTCGGAAGCAGCAGCCGCTCGTAGCTGATCCAGATCGGCTCCGGGAAGGCCCAAGTCTGAATCGCCGCGACCACGTGGTCGCGGCGCGGCTCGCGCGTTTCAACGACGGCCCTGTAGGGCTCCGACACGGCATCGTCGTAGGAGCTGTCGGGAATCTGCCGTTCCGCTCGGCTCTGACGCGCCCAGTTTCGTCCGAAGACGACGGCTAAGGAAGAGCGTTCGCCGACATAGTCGAGCGCGAACCTGCCGTCCTCATCGGGCGTGAAGACCGAGCATTGGGCGGCCAGATCGTCGTTCGAAGGGAGGGCGCGGCGATCACCGCTCTCCCACCAATCCCAGCAGCGCTGCACCAGATCGGGCGCTCTATCGCGGCAGTCGGGGGGCGCAGAGGTCATCAGCGCCGGGCTGAAAAGGTTGACGCGGCTGAAGCGCGAGATGTCGTCGATCCGGTCGGCCGCCTGCTTGCTGTCCTCCAGGATCTCACGCGACCAGGCGCCGGCCCAAAAGTAGTTGAGATAGACTCGAAAGCAGGCCCGGTTCGAACGCAAGATGTCGCGGATCGCCTCGACACCGCCCGGGTTGCTCTCGGCCACGTCCCAGGTGACATGCAGGCCGGCTTTGGTCTGCTTGAGCCTGGCCCAGCGATAGGCCCGGAAGGGTGAGGAGAGGTCGGTGCCGGGGAAGGGGTAGAGCGGGCGCTCGTCGAGCTGGCTCTCGAACACGGGCAGGCAGTCGCGGTCGTCGCGGCCAAACCACCAGGCCGTCGGATAGGGCGAGGAACCGGCGACGATGGGGCTAGGAATCATTCTTGTTCGCCCGGCGTAACTCGTGATTCACCCGATGCAAGCGCTGGCGCAGCTCGAACACGTCGCCACTGATGTCGGAGAGGTGGCAGTCGGGGAAGAACTCGGCGGGGTCCCTGTCGAAGGCCCACGCGATGCGCCAGATCTCCGCAGGGCCCGGCAGCTCCTCGCCGCCGAGCAGCGCCTCGAAGCGATCAAGCGAGAGTCCAGCACGGCGCGCAATCTCCTCCTTGCTGCGATCGTCGCGTAGCACGGCCAGGTTCAAGAGGGTCGCGATGACCACGCGTTCGGTGACTGTACAGCCTGCCACTTTTCCCCCACAACCTTAGTTTTATTGACTTTCGATGTTAGGCTTGAGGCAAATTCCCGTCAAGCTAGTGGCGCCTGAGAGGGTTCAACTCCAGCGCAACGCCGGCCTACCGGCGTGGTCTATACTCGTGTAGCCGTACGATCTCACAGCCCGCCTCGTCAAGCGTGTCGACGACGCGGGTCGGCTCGTTTGCCTCCACCCCCAGCGAGAGCTTCACGTCCTCGACGATGCGCGAGGCGACGAACTCGGCGTCGGAGTCCGTGAACTGGCGGGCCCGTCCCGGCTCGCTGAAGAAACCTCTCGACCAAAGCAGAAGATGAAAGAAGTAACCGAACAAATGTTGGGCAGATATTTCCACTTCCGCCCCAGATTTCGTGTGATTTTGGGCTTGCTGCTCCAGGAGTCGGAAAAACTCCTCAGCCTTTTCCTTTTCCGTTGCCAGGAGCTTTCGCTTGCCGCTCAGTGTCCGGTTCAAGGAAGTGACGCCGATTCCTAGAAACTGGGCGAGGTCAGCCTGCTTTTTTTTGTGGTCTTTCAGCTTTTTCTTCATTTCTTCCAGAGTCATGACACAGCCCGTCACTATGCCGGTGTTCGGTCCGATTTTGCTTTCCGCAATTCAGTATAGCCCAGGAGTGGGGAAATCGCATTCCCGCTCGAGGGGATCCGGAGCCCTCCCTCGTCTCGCTACGGGCGCGCGGATGTGGTCACCTGATCCGGTAGTCACGCAGGGCGTTGCTGAGGGCAGACAGGGCACAGTAAGCCAAGACCCCGATCAAGGCCCAGCCGGAGAACGACAATCGGCCTTCGAAGCTCTGCACCAGGAAGATCGCGGCGGGCCCGAACGAGCCGATGACGCCGGCGGTGAGCGCGTTGGTGACGGCGAAGGCGTGCTGATAGAGGAACACCGGCAGGATGATCACGGCCACGATAATCATCGCGGGCTCGATGTATCGGGCATCGCTCAGGATCCGTTCGGCATCCCCGAGACCGCCCGGCAGGCCGATCAGGGCGACGACGATCACCAGGGCAAAGCGCGCGGAGAGAACGCCAGAGGCGGAGACGCCGGCGAGCATCAATCGCTTCGAGTAGAGCATCGAGGCCATGATCGCCACGCCGCTCAGCACCGACAGCATCAGCGCCGGCAGAACGTCGCCCAGCGGCTGTTGGCCGATCCCCGAAAGCCCGAGCGTCACCACGAGGCAAAGGTACAGCAGGCAAGAGACGATGGCCGCCTGGGCCAGCAGGTCCTTGGGCCTGGCGCTGGAGAAGGCCGATGGGTCCAGGCCCAGGCGGGCCAGCACCAGGATTGCCACCGGCCCGATACCGACCTGCAGGGTGTTGGCGATTGACGGCGGCAGCACCTTCAAGGCGTAGAGATAGGGCGCCCAGGCCGCGGCGTTGAGTGCGCTCATCAGCAGCGCGTCGCGCCCATGTCGGCGCAAGAGGTTGAAATCGCCCGGCGATCGAAGGGCCGCGGCGAACAGCCCGACGGCGGTTACCAGCGCCGACAGGATGAACAGAAGCTCGTAGACAGGTATCTGCTGCAGGGCGCTCGCGAGATAGACCTCTCGGAAGGCCTCCAGGCCCACACACACCCAGATCAAGAAGGCGCCGATCAGATGGATTTCGGGGCGGCGGGCGAGGGGATGCTGCATGGCCGCAGTATGTGCGCCCCCAGGCTGCATGTCACGC
>JAKSDN010000727.1 GCA_022360075.1 Kiloniellales bacterium
CCCGCCTGGGAAACGCTGAGTCCTTCGATGACTTGCGTAAAATCACCCGGCGTGAACGCAATGAACTCCGGCAGCCCGTCGACGGACATCGTAGGCCGCAACCTGAGTTGTACATCGGCCCGGTCCGTTGGGTTGCCCCACTTGTCCTCGGCCTTCAGCCCAAGGCGGAAGGCGTCGCCCGGCCGGCATTGGGTCGGCAGAACGGCTTTCCAACGCACCGGCGGGCCGGGCACGAGAGAAATCCTCGGTGAGCTCGCAAGCGGCGTGAAACGGCCGGTGGCGATAGGGTCCACGAGGATACGGAACTCGAACTGCCGCTCGCAAAACGTCTGCAGCCGCAGACCCTGCCCCCCCTGTCGGCGGTCTCCAATGCGAATGGTGATTTGATCGCCTTCGCGCAGGAACTGCTTCGCGCGGACGATGAGCGCTTTGTACCACGGTCGGACGTATCCGCGCGGATCGTAGCGAATATCGAGCTGCGCGCCGTTGCTGGCCTCCGCCGTGACGAACCCGAGGCTCTTGGGATCATGGGTCTGCAAGACGGTCTGATCGTTCGCCGAGCGAAATGCGATCAAGACCATGCCAAGATCGTCGATCCCGAACTTCCCGCAGGTATAGACGAGCGTGAACGACGCGATGGATCCGGCCTCGAACGCACCGCTCGGGGTCAGTTCGGCGCACCCCATCAACTCGGGCCGATACTTGGCCGCCACGTCGCCTCCCCATGATTCGTTAGCTCGTTGCAAGATGGTGACATTCTAGCTTGATGAGTATCGTTCCAAAAATGCATAATTCTTCTGAAATCATGCTTCTGTAACATGTTCATTCCCATGGATATCAAAGACTTGAATGCGTTCCGGGTGGTCGTCGAGGCCGGCACTGTCACGCGTGCCGCCTTACGGTTGCGCCGCACGCAGCCGGCCGTCAGCCGTATCGTGGCGCGCCTCGAGGACGAGCTTGGCTTCAAGTTGTTCGAAAGAACGCAGAAGCGGTTCAGCCTGACCGCGGAAGGCGACGCATTCTTCCGGGAAACCGACCGTCTGCTTGCCAGCTTCGACGAGATCCTCGAGGCCGCCCAGGACATTCGGGAAGGCCGGCTCTCGAGAGTCCGCATCGTCTCGATGCCGGCCCTTGCCCACGGGCTGCTTCCCGCCGCCCTCGCGGCCTTTCAGAAGTCGCACCCGCGTATATCCGTCTCCGTTGACGTTCGGCGCCGTGCCGAGGTCACCCGCTGGGTCGCCGGGCGCCAATTCGATATCGGTGTCGCGAGCCTTCCGGTGGACTACCCCGGCGTATCGACGCGACGGATCACGAAGGCGCGTGCCTTGGCGGTGCTGCCGAAGAAGCATGCGCTGGCGCGCGGAAAGACCGTTGCCTTGTCGGACCTGGCATCCGAGCCGCTCGTTGGCCTAGGTGCCGACGCCATGATCCAAACACGCATCAACCAGCTCTTCACGCGGCTTGGCCTGACGCCAACCTTGGCAATCGACACCTCGTCCCTATTGGCCGTTTGTCATTTCGTTGCGAGCGGCCTCGGATGCGGCATCGTCGACCCTTTCACGGCACACGCGATCGGGCGAGCCGATGTCGCATTCCGCCCCTTGGAGCCACATCTGGAGTTCGAATACGGGCTGCTCTTCGAAAAGGACTTTCCGCAGTCCGACCAAGTATCCGCGCTTTGCGATGAAATCGTCGCTGCCGCGCCGGAAATCACGCGTCATGCCTATTCACTCGCGTAGGGCATTTTCGGCTGGAGAGAATTCGCCTGCCATCAAATCCCCTCAACCTGACGCAACGACGTGAAGTCGCTTGTCCAACGATAAGAATATACTAGAGAAGGTAATCAGACATGGAACCGACCGGCAAACCGCCTGATCAGAAGTCGGAATACATTGTCCAGAAAGATCCCCAACAACCCGAGAAGAATGATCCCCAGAAAAATCTTCTCGGTCTGCATGAAGAGACGTGCATTGTAGATCAGATATCCTAGCCCTTCATCGGCGGCAAGCATTTCCGCGGCGACGATCGTCATGAACGACATTCCCATGGCGATCCGCATACCGGTCAATATGTAGGGCATGGCGCCGGGTATCGTCACGAAGAGAAAGGCCTGCAGTCGAGATGCGCCCAAGCAAAAAGCCGCTCTGTAGCGATTTTGCGGAATGCGCGTTACGCCGAAGTATGTGTTGATGATGACAGAGAAAAGAGTCGTATAGACAATTAGAAATATCTTCGACGCCTCCCCAATTCCAAGCCAGATGATGGCCAAACTTATGAAAGCGATCGGCGGTATGGAGCGGAAGAAATTGATGTATGGCTCAATGGTGAGTCTGAAGACCCTGACTTCACCCATCAGCAAGCCGATCGGAATGGCAATAACGCTGCCGATGGCAAAGCCGACAGCCACCCGCAGCAAGCTCATTCCAATGTGCTTGAACAGCTCGCCATCGCTGAGCATGTCGAGGCCCGCGCCGACGACCGACGAGGGCGACGGAAAGAAGACTTCTTTGGTATTCGGCGTGACCACGAACTGCCACACAATCAGTATGGCGACGAACGAAACGATCACACCCGCCCATTGGCTCTTGTTTATCGACCAGTTTTCTCTTTGTTGCGCCATCGCTCAAAGGTCTTTCATCTGGCTCATGGCCTTTTGCACCTCTTCGGAGACCAAGCCCCGACAGTGGGCGTAGAGCTCCATGAATTCAGGCATTATCCGGTCTCTCGGTCGCGGAAGGTCGACGTCCACGACTTCCTTCAGTTTTGCTTCCGGACCGGCCGTCATGACGCCGAGCCGATCCCCGAGAATTATGGCTTCTTCCAAATCGTGGGTGATGAAAAGAACGGTCTTTCGCGTTCCTTCCCATATTCGCGCCAGTTCCGCCTGGAGCGCCGTTCTGGTTATGGCGTCGAGGGCGCCGAACGGCTCGTCCATCAAGAGAATGCTCGGGTTATTGCAAAGAACACGGGCAAGTTGAACTCTTTGCATCATACCGCCGGAAAGTTCATGAGGGAATTTCGCGTCATGTCCCTGCAACCCGACTAACTCGAGGTATTGATGTGCCATGTCTCGACGCTTCTTTTTCGGAACATTCTTCAAGCGAAGCCCGAACTCGACATTTTCTATACTGTTTAGCCACGGATAAAGTGAATCGGTTCCTTGAAAGATAACGCCTCTGTCGACGCTTGGGCCGACAACTCGACTTCCATGGTGAAGGATCTCTCCACTGCTTACCTGCTCGAACCCAGCAACCAAGTTCAGTACCGTACTCTTTCCACAGCCACTGGGACCGAGCAGACAAAAGAACTCTCCCTCAGATACCTCCAGGTCGAAGCCCTTTACGGCTGGAAGCTGACGTGACCGATCTTTCTTGAATGCCTTCTCGACTTGTCTCAGCTCAAGTATGGCTGCCATTTCCATAACCTAGCATCATTCGACCTGCCCGCACGGAAGCGCGGAGGACCACTCCACCCAGCCGGCTGCGTCGAGGAGGCTGCGACAAACAGCGAGACATTGCCCAGGGACGGGACGACGTCTTAGCACAGCTGCGCCCCGGCCGTCGTCGAAGCAGGGCTGGCAATGAGTGGGAAACACCGACGGACCGGCAGGACCGTCCGTAGCAGCCTCTCAGAACTCGACCCGATCAGGAGCCACCGATCTCAGCAAATCGCCATCGACGAAGCCATCCCAGTCAGGAGCGCCCTCGATGGCCCCGGCATCCCGCAACCAAACCGCGGCATCCCGCTGCCAAGCCAAGATCTCATCTGTCAACTGAATGCGAAAGGCAACACGGTCGAGAGCCGTCTTCGCCAGTTCCTCCGTCAGATTGAACGCCTTTGCCGACATCTTGACGGTTTCTTCCGGATGAGCAGCGATGTACTCGTCGGCCTCCACGAGGGCCTTCAGGATCCGGGCGGCCGTATCGCGATCAGCGGCAAGTTTCTTCGAGAAGCTAACCAGGTTGATCATCGTATAGATGCCGCCGTCGTCTCCGCCGCGGGCGAATATCTTCGCGTCCTCAGCGATTTCCAGCGCTTTGGACGGCCAGGGCTCCCACACGAAAAATGCGTCGATATCCCCCCTGTCGAATGCCGGCACCATTTCCGACGGCGCGACGTTCTTAATCGTGACCTGATCGGCGGCGACGTTGTACTTCCGCAAAAAGCGACTCAGGAAGTACTCTGATGCCGTGTTCTTCTTCACCGCGAGCGTCTTGCCGACCAGACCGGATGCCGCGTCGATATCGTTTCGGGTAACGACGGCATTGTAGTTTGGCGCCGTATAGTTGGCGGCGACCACCACCGTCGCATCGCCTTTCACGCCGGCGCTGATGGTCGGAAGCTCCGTTGCCATGGCAACATCCGTTTCTCCGGCCAGAACGGCATCCAGAGTCAGAGACCCGAAGCCAAAGGTCTTAACGACCGCATCGATCCCGTTGCTTTCGAAGAAGCCTTTCTCCTTTGCGATCACCACGTGCGCAAAGGTCGGATCAACGCCAATGCCGAAGACGACTCGCTCGCCCGCCTGCGCTTGCGAAAAGGAAGCAGCTACCAACGCTGCAAGGCCCAAAAGCCTCCCTGTCATTTTTCTCACCTTTCTTTCCTCCTTCTGGCCTGCGGCACCACCTCGTCCATCGAGTTTGCATCAGAGGGTACCGTTTCACAGAATACTATATAGTAATATGCCAAATCAACCGGAATTTGGCAGAATTTCGGCCCTTAGCGCCCTCGACCGCCATGAGATGCTGGCTTAGTCAACCGTCAGAGTGTACTAATTCCACCTATTATGTTGAAATATATCTTAAATCCGGGCTGACCACGATGCCTTAGCCATCGCCGGGCAGTTACTCTCGTTGACAGCATATCACTATATAGTTTAGGATGCAGCTAACGAACATAAACCTGCCCAGTGAAGAGCTTCTATGGCCGCAGCGTCATGTTAGTCGGCATCGTCGGCCCGCCCCCTGGTCAATTCGGCCACCCGCCAACATCAGTGGTCAATTGGAGAGCCGAGAACATGGAATTGGTATGCCGATGAACCAAACCCCCTTCGCCTTTTTCCCCATGCCCCCTGAACGTACTGCGGCAAAGCCCAGGACGAAGGGCCTGACTATGGTGATGGATTGGGGAATGCCGGTAAGGCTTCAGGAAGATTGGATGCGGCTGAACGCCCCTTATGTGGATCTCATGAAGATCGTCGTCGGGACCGCAAGACTCTATGACACGACCTATCTCAAGAAAAAACTGGAACTGTACAAGAGTTGCGAAGTAGCGCCGTTCCTGGGAGGCCAGTTCCTCGAGTACGTACTGCATGCGCAAGGTATAGCGGCCGTTGGGCCGTACTGCGACGAAGCCAAGCGCCTAGGGGTCGACGCGATAGAGGTGTCGGACAACCTGGTTACGCTCACGCCGGAGGAACGTAAGACTGTTATACGAACCGCGGTCGACTGCGGGTTGGATGTCTATGGTGAGGTCGGCTCAAAGTTCACATCATCCGATGGCGACTTGCTCATTATGCAGGCCCGAGACTGTTTACAGGCCGGCTCTCAAATTGTGCTGATCGAAGGCGCGGAACTATTGCGGAACGGATCTCCCGATCTTCAGCTCTGTCGAAGGCTACAAGCCGGACTGGATATGAACCGGGTTATGTTCGAGCTCGGCGGGCCATGGATTCCCGAAACCACGGTTTGGTCGACCTATGCTTTGAGACTATTTCTGATCCAAACCTTCGGGCCGGACGTCAATCTCGCCAACATCATGCCCGATCTTTTGCTGGATACGGAAGCTACGCGCGTCGGCCTTGGTGATCCACTCCTCTCCCCCGAAGAAATGGCGGCGCAGTCAGCACTGCGCTCCTGACGCTTCAGTTTTATCTCGAAGTGCTTCTAGCGCCACAAAGACGGACTACACGAATGCAAACCAACTCTACAGAAACCTTGGAAGATCTGTATCTGGAGCGCTTTGCGGCCAACCACTGTGCGGCCCAAAGACGAAACTACCGACTCATCCCACAAAAGTAGCGGGGAGCTGCTCAGAAGGAGAGCTAGCATTGGCGGATAACGAGCACTATGCCGATCGCGTGATCCTGGACACGACCGTCATCACGGTCGACGAGCAGCAAAGACTAGCCGACGCGCTCGCTATCGCCGGTGACAGGATTCTTGCCGTCGGGACGACTGACAGCATCGAACGCTTGATCGGTCCGAGAACGCGTGTACAGCGCTGTCGGGGAAAGGCCGTTCTACCGGGGTTCGTCGACTCCCATTGCCATATGTTCTTCGGTGGCTTTGCCGAAACGTCCATGAACCTGTCGAGTGCCCGCTCAATTCGCGACATCCTGCGAAATCTCGAGGCGCGCGCTAAAGAAACGCCTGAGGAAACATGGATCCTGGGCTATGGCTACGCCCTTGAGCGGATTTCAGAGCATCGGCACCCGACGCGGTGGGAACTGGATTCCGCGGCCCCAAGCAACCCGGTTTGGATACTGCCGGACTCCTTCCATTCCAGCGCGACGAACTCCTTAGGATGCGACCTCATAAACGGGGTAGAAATCACGGCGAAGACGGGCGACCGCCGCACCGCTCATACCTTCGACGGCACCTTCCCAACGGACGAAACCCACGCCACCGCACGACGGCGCGTTTTCGGCTTCTTTAGCGACGAAGACATCGCGACGAAAATCCGGGCTATTGATCAACTGGCGATCTCTCGCGGGGTCACGACCATTCATGCCTGTGAGGGAGGCCGAATCGATTCGGACCGCGACATGCGTGTCCTCTTGAGCATAAAGGACGAACTGAAGACCCGCGTTGTCCCCTACTACGAAACACTCGATGTGGATAAGGTTGTCGAACTTGGACTGCATCGGATTGGCGGATGCGGGCGGCTGAATCTTGACGGTATGCCGGATACTCACACGGCGGCACTCGTTGAGCCGTATAACGATCGCCCGGACTCCACCGGCATTCTGAATCTACCCCAGGACGTTGTTGAGCGGTTTGTTTCCGTCGCCCATGGTGCGGGCCTGCAAATCGCCGCGCATGCCATGGGGGATGGCGCGATCGAGCAACTGATAACGGCGTACGAGAAGGCGCAATCCGAAGATCCAAGGATCGACGCTCGCCATCGAGTTGAGCACTTCCACCTACCCAGCGACGATCAAATCGACAGGGCCAAGGCGCTCGACTTGGTTGTCACCATGCAACCCGTTTTCTCGGAGATCTGGGGCGGCCGAGGCGGCGTGTTCGAATCGCGGTTCGGGACGGAGAGGTATGCCAGGATCGACCGCTTCAAACATCTCATAGACAAGGGCTTGCTGGTGTGCACCGGGGCGGACTCTCCGGCGGCGTCGATAGACCCGATGCGCGATCTGGCACTCTTGGTCGATAACGTCGTCGACCCGGAGCAGAGCCTTTCTTTCCTGGAGGCGGTCAAGACGATCACGATCAATGGCGCCTATGCGGCCTTTGAGGAACGGACAAAGGGCAGTATAGAGCCCGGGAAGCTGGCTGATCTCGTCGTGATCGACCGCGTCCCTCTTGATTGCTCCGCCGAGGACATTCGAGATATCGACGTGGAAATGACGATAATCGGCGGCGAAGTTGTTTTCGAGAAAGCGATATCGCCTCGACAACAGGAATCATGAACGAGATTGCGCGCAACGAGGATCTACGGTTGTCAGCCGTGGCGAAACGGTTCGAAAAGCTCGCCCAAACCCCGGGGCCGAAGGCTGGCAAACTCTGCGAGGCGATATTGTCGAC
>JAKSDN010001121.1 GCA_022360075.1 Kiloniellales bacterium
CGCCTATACCACGGCCAACGCCTTCGGCGACGGTTGCGGCGAGAAGCGTGACGCGGGGCTCTCCTATCTCGGCGAAGAGTTGGTCGAGTTGGCCAACGAGCTTCCGATCATGATCGACCTCTCGCATTGCGGCCATCGCACGCGTGCAGAGGCCACCACCTTGGCGCGCGCGCCCGTCTGTACTCATTCCAACGCCGATGGCCTTAGATCCAACGGGCGCAATACGACAGACGCCACCGTGAAGGTGATGGCTGCCAAGGGCGGCATGATCGGCGTCTGCGGCTTGCCTCAATCGCTCGCCGATGAAACGCCGACCTTGGACGACCTGCTCGATCACGTCGATCACCTCGCCAAGCTGGCCGGAACAGAAAGCGTCGGCATCGGCCTCGACTATGTCGAGAAGTACGGCGAGCAGGAGAACGTCGTTGTCCCACCCAGCGTGGTGACCAGGCGGACCCGGCGCCCCGACATCTTCGGCCCCGTATCCGCCTTCGGCCGGCAGTCCTATCCCATCGGCATCGAGACCGTGGCGAAACTCCCGAACCTGACCCAGGGCCTTCTGCACCGCGGCTACGACCGGGATGCCGTGACGGCGATCATGGGAGGAAACTGGCTGCGAAGCTTCCGCCAGTTCTGCGGCTGAACGGGATGGGCTTGGTTTTGTGGCAGGGAGTGAAAGACCAAAGACAGCGAAGGTGAGCGAAAGCACTACCAAAGCGAAAGGAACAGGATAATGGCACGCTTCATCAAGGATCAGGGAAAGCTTGTACGACCTCAGGACTACCTGGAAATCGAGAACGCGCTGCGCCGCGGCGCGACACGTCGCGACGTGCTCGGCATGCTGACGGCCGCTGGTGCCGGCGTCGCCTTCGCAGGAGGCCTCGTCACGACGGCTGAGAGAGCTGTGGCGGCGACGCCGAAGCGTGGCGGCCAGATCCGCTTCGCCTGGGCACAGCACGGCCCATCCGACACGCTCGACCCAATCCTGGCAACCAATTCCATCGACTACGGCCGCAGCCGCCTCACCTACAACAACCTCTGCCGCATCGCGGAGGATCTGACCGCCGGACCGGAACTGGCCGAATCGTTCGAGGCCAACTCAACGGCAACGGAATGGACCTTCAAGCTGCGTAAGGGTGTGGAATGGCACGACGGTACGCCTCTCACCGCGGATGACGTGATCTACTCTATGAATCGGCACCTCGGCGAGGACTCCAAGTCCAAAGCCAAGGTTCTCGTCGGCGACGTGCGGGAATGGGTCAAGGACGACAAGCACACTGTCCGCGCGGTTCTCGACGCCCCGAACGCCGAGCTGCCGGTGGTCCTCGGCACCTTCCATTTCAAGATCGTCAAAGAGGGAACGACCGACTTCCAGATGCCGGTCGGCACGGGGCCCTACAAGGTCGCCGAGTTCAAGCCCGGTGTCCGCTCGATCCATACCCGTAACGACAACTACTGGAACGACGGCCGGCCCTACATCGACCAGTTCGAGGTCTTCGGCATCACGGACGCTGTGGCCCGCGTGAATGCTCTACTGTCGGGCGACATCCAAATGATGGGCAGCCTGGACCCGAAGGCCATTCCGCAGGTTGAAGAAACCGATGGCGTGGAGGTCTTCTCCGTCCCCTCCGGGTCCTGCAATACGGTGGTTGCCAGGCTCGATAGAGAGCCCGGCAACAATCCCGATTTCGTCATGGCCCTGAAGCACCTGCAGCGCCGGGACCGCGTGCTCAACGTGATCCAGAAGGGGCATGGCGACCTTGGCAACGACCAGCCGGTCGGGCCAGCCTATGGCGTCGATTGGTGTAAGGAGCAGGGTGTCCGACCCTACGACCCGGACAAGGCGAAGTTCCTGCTGAACAAGTCCGGCGTGACCTCGGCACAGATCGACGTCGCCAACGTGGCGCTCGGTCTGCTTGACCGCTGCCTTATGTTGCAGCGCGAGCTGGCCAAGCTTGGCGTGGACCTCAAGCTCAACCGCGTGCCGAACGACGGCTATTGGAGCACCACCTGGCTCAAGGCGCCCATGCATGTCGGCTCCTGGAACATGCGTCCTACCGCCAACATGATGATGACGATCGGCTTCAAGTCGGATGCGCCCTGGAACGAGTCGCGCTGGAAGAACGAGCGTTTCGACCAGCTCTTGGCGATGGCGCGGGCGGAGCTGGACCCGGCAAAGCGCTACGAGATGAACTGTGAGATGCAGAGGCTGTGCTCGGACGGCAGCGGCGTGCTCATCGCAACGCACAGCGCCTACATCGACGCCAAGGTAAGCAATCTCAAGGGCTTTCCGCGCGTTCCGCTGGCGCCGTTCGGCGGTATGGAATGGCCGGAGTGGGTATGGCTCGACGCCTAGAGGAAAACCGCCGCATGACCGGTCCTGGCTCAACGCTTTGAAGCGCCCGGGCCGGTCCGCGGTGGGGTTCTTGACCCCAAGTTAGTAACCGCATGTGGCAACTTGCTTTTCGTCGGATTGCGATCGGGTTCCTCCTGATCTGGGTGGTGTCGCTGCTGATCTTCGCCATCACCCAGGTTCTGCCGGGCGACGCTGCCGAGATTCGCTTGGGCCAGGATGCTACGCCGGAATCGCTGGCGGCGCTGCGCAAGGAAATGGGCCTCGATCAGCCCGCCTACGTGCAGTACATGCTGTGGCTGGAACGACTGCTGAGCGGTGATCTCGGCGTCTCGGTCGCCGGCGGCGCGACCATC
>JAKSDN010000211.1 GCA_022360075.1 Kiloniellales bacterium
ACCCTGCTCTATTTCGGCTACACCTTCTGTCCCGATTTCTGTCCGGCCGCGCTACAGACCTTCTCGGCCACCCTCGACCAGCTCGGCGAGGACGCCGGCGAGGTCCAGTCCTTTTTCATCTCGGTCGATCCGGAGCGCGACACGCCGGAGGCGTTGGCCGACTACGTCGCGCATTTCCATGAGCAAACGCGCGCCGCCAGCGGACCGAAGGATAAGATCGACGCCGTCGCGCGCGCTTTCCGCGTCTACTACGCCCTGCGCAAGGACGTCGACCCGGTGGATTACCCGGTCGACCATTCGACCTTCGGCTATCTGATGGATCGCGACTGGAAGCTGGTCGCCGTCATCCGCCACGACGCGAGCCCCGAGGCGATCGCCGCGGCCGTGCGTCAGATCCTCTGAGCTAAAGGGTCTTAAGGCCGGCAGAGGATCGACATGACGACCCTCGACTCGTAAAGCTCCTGGTAGGCTGCCAAGAAGCCGGACCAGAGCCCCGGGAAGGCCGCAAACAGCAGGCCGACCGCCAGGCTTACCGCGACGAAGACCGCCAATGAGAGCCAGATGGCACGATCGCTCCCCGGCGCCGTTGCGGCGTCCGCGGCAATCCCGATTTCCATCTCCTGCGTCGTCATAGCCTTAATGTAATACGTCCGCCCACGCGGCGGAAGCCCCCCGCGGCGCGCCGGCCTCAAACATGGCGCGAGAAGATGCGCGAGCGGAAGAGCAGCCTTTCGCTGTCCTCCGGCAGGCCGGTCCGGCCGTGCAGGGTCTTTTTGTTGTTGACGATCAACACGTCGCCGGCCGCCAGCTTGAACTGGAACTGGGCGCCGGGGTCGCGCAGGATCTGGTCCAGGAACTCCAGAGTTTCGACGGCGCCGCGCTGCGGCCGTGCGATACCCTTCTCGTAGGAGTGATCGATCTGGCCCCGGTAGTAGCGGATGTCCTGACCGGAGAGCGGGCCCGAAAGCACCGGAGCGATCAGGCCGCCGAAGGGAAAGGCGGCCTCGCGCAGGCTGTAGATCTGATGCGAGGAGAGCTTCGCGATGATGTCGTCGATCGCGACCAGGATGGTCTCGCCCCCGATCTCGTCGGGCAGGACGCATTGCAGGATCAACATGTCGTAGGGGCGCGGCAGGAAGGTGCCGTCGGTGTGCGGGGCCAGCGCGCTCGCCGTGCGGCTGTACTTCGTGGCCAGGGTCCGCTTGTCGGTGTCGCTGCGGGTGACCGCGATCCTGGTGATTCTCGGCTTGGGCCGCCGGCCCTTCAGCCGGAGCAGGAGGCCGAAGTAGGGGTGGTAGTAGCCGAGCGAGCGGGAGAGACGCTGGACGTTCTCGCTGTCGTCGGACTCGGGGAAGTTCTTGAGGACAGCGAAGTAGGGATAGCGCTGCAAGCGCTCGAAGACCTGCGCGCGCAGGCCGCGCGCTAGCCGGCCTGAGAACCCGGGCTCGGCGGGGCAGGTGATTTCGACGTCGAGCGGGCCGATGTCCATCCTGGTTCCGTCTCTCGGCTACGGCAGCTCGGCTAAAGCCATGTGGTTCCTCGAAGGCGTCGATGCTTCGGGTCCATCGGGCCCACGAGGCACTTGGGAATAGCAAGGCATGGGATTTCTTAGCATAGAAGGGCTAAGCAACGGCAAGGCGCCGACCGGCCTTTCGGCTTGGACCGGTTCCGACGGGCGGCAAATCGCACTAATCTGGGCCGCAGTATAATGCAGCGTACTAGAGCCTCGTTCGGTCGAAAGAAATCCCGGCGCAGCGAGCGGCCATGAGCTGGAATCTGCGCGACTCCCACCTGGCGGAGATCAAGGAAGCCGGTCAGGCCGCCGCGGCCGCCGGCGCCCTGTCCGAGGCGGCTGCGCACTTCAGGCGGGCGATCAAGTTCGCGCCCGACGATTCGAGCGTTTACTTCGGCCTCTCCGCCGTCCAGCACGCCTTGGGCGAGTACGCCGCCGCGGCGGAGACCAAGAGCCAGGGAATCCGGGTCCAGCCTCTCGTTGCGGCCGCCGTCGAGGGCAGGCCCCAGGCCACGCTGCTCGTCCTCAAGGGAGCCCAGGGCAGCCGCTTCACGCTCAACTCCGAGGGCAAGCATCGGCTGAGCGGCGGCAACTTCACGCTGCGCTATCTGATCGACCGGCAGCACTTTCGGATTTTCCGTTTCTACCTGCACGACGAGAACCTCGCATCCTTTGCCGCGCTGCCGCCCTTCGACGTGATCGTCAACACGATCGCCGATGCCGATCTCGAGGCGCGGCCGCTGCGCGATGCGGCCGCGTTCTGCGCGCGCTCGGACGCGCCGGTCATCAACGCACCCGATCGCGTTGCGCTGACCAGCCGTGACGGCAATGTCGCCCGCCTAAGCCAGATCGAAGGCCTGCTCTGTCCGAAGACGGTCAAGATCTCGGCCGAGGGCGGCGAGCCGGCGCGGTCGCTTGCCGACCTCGAGGCCGAGGGCCTGCGACTGCCCCTCCTCCTGCGCCGCTCCGGCACCCACACGGGACGTTCGCTCGAGCGCGTGACGACGACGAGGGCCTTCGGCCGCTACCTGAGCGAAGCGGCAGGCGCTGAAGTCTACGCGACCGAGTTCATCGATCTGCCGCGGCGCGGCCGCTCGCTCCGATCCTTGCCGTTTCGCTATCGCCGGCGTCTGCGGGTGCTCTTCATCGACGGCGCCTACTATCCCGCCACCTGCCACATGGACCGGCACTGGAACGTCCATTCGAAGGACCGGCACAACGTCATGACCCGGCTGCCCTGGATGCAGGCGGAAGAGCAGGCCTTCATCGCCGACTGGCGGGCCTTCGTGGGGCCGACCGCGGCCGCTGCGATCGAGGCCGTGTTCGAGACGATCGGCTTGGACTTCTGCGGGATCGACTTCAACCTGATGCCCGACGGGCGGCTGCTGCTCTACGAGGTCAACCCGACGATGCGCCACAGCTTCGACTACGTCGAGCCCTTCCCCTACCTGCGGCCCGGCCTGGAGCGGATCTCGGCCGCCTTCGAGGCGATGGTGATGCGCAGGGCGAAAAAGGGCGCGGATGGCGGCGACGCGGCGCGGCCGCCTGCGGAGGCGAAGCGGCGTCAGTCGTAGTCGCGCTGGTCGTCGATGATCTTGCCGTCGTTGGGCAGCGCGCTGGGCGCGACCAGTTCGACCTCGCCCTTGAGCTTGGTGCTGTCGGCGAGGCTCGCCGCGATCGCCTCGGTCAGGCCGGGCGCGCTGCCCGCGACCTCGCACTGCAGCGTCATCGAGTCGGCTTCGTCCTTTCGGGCCACGACGAGGCGCGCGCGGCCGATCTCCGGATGGCGGCGCATCACGGCGGCGACCTGGCTGGGGTGTACGAACATGCCCTTGACCTTGGTCGACTGATCGGCGCGGCCCATCCAGCCCTTGAGACGCATGTTCGTGCGCCCGCAAGGGCTCGGTCCCGGCAGGACCGCCGAAAGGTCGCCGGTCGCGAAGCGGATCAGCGGGTAGTCCGGATTGAAGAGCGTGACCACGACCTCGCCGACTTCGCCCTCGGGCAAGGGATCGCCGGTGCCGGGGCGCACGATCTCGACGACGATGTCCTCGTCGACGATCAGGCCCTCCTGCGCGCTCGACTCGTAGGCAATGAGGCCGAGGTCCGCGGTCGCGTAGCATTGCAGGACGGCGACGCCGCGTGCGGCGTAGTCGGCGCGCAGCGAAGGGAAGAGCGCGCCGCCGGAGACCAGCGCCTTTGTGATGCTGGAGCAGTCGAGGCCGAGCTCGTCGGCCTTGTCGAGCAGGAGCTTGAGAAAGTCGGGCGTGCCGCTGAAGCCGGTCGGCCGCAGGTGCGCGATCGCCTGGACCTGCTGCTCGCTGTTGCCGGTGCCGGCCGGGATCACGGCGCAGCCGAGCGCGCGCGCCGCATCGTCCATGATCCAGCCGCCGGGTGTCAGGTGATAGGCGAAGGCATTGTGGACCAGCTCGCCCCGCCGGAAGCCCGCGGCGTGAAAGGCGCGGGCGCAGCGCCAGAAGTCGGGCCGCTCGACCTGCGGCTCGTAGATCGGGCCCGGCGAGGCGAAGACGCGGGCGAGCGCTCCCTCGGCGTACGCGGCCAGCCCGCCGAAGGGCGGGTCCTCGCTCTGAAGCTGGAGCAGCGCCGCCTTGCGGGTCACGGGAAGCCCCGCCAGGGCATCCCGGCTGACGATCTCCCGTGGTTCGATTTCCGCGAGCAGCTTCTGGTAGGCGCGCGCGGTGGCCTTGGCATGGGCGATCTGGTCGGCGAGGCGCGCCATCAGCGCCGTTTCGCGCGCCGCCGGATCGCGGGTTTCCAGGTCGTCGAAGCAAGCGTGCTCAGCGCTCATCGTCAAATCCATCCCTTCCTGAGGTGGCGCCGGAGAGATCGTCGTTCCGGGCCGCGGGCCTGCCTGGCTTGAAAGCTGGTTCGTCTTTGCGGAAGTCCTGCCGTTAGGCGAGCCACCGCTTGCGACGCTTGTAATGCTTCACGTCGCGATAGCTCTTTCGGCCGCTGGCCGAAAGCCCAAGGTAGAACTCTTTCACGTCTTCGTTGCTGCGCAGGGTCTCGGCATCGCCGTCCATCACGACGCGACCGTTCTCCAGGATGTAGCCGTAGTTGGCGTACTTCAGGGCGATGTTGGTGTTCTGCTCGGCGAGCAGGATCGATACGCCCTCTTCTTGGTTGAGCCGCTTGACCGTCTCGAAGATGCCTTCGACGAGCTGCGGGGCGAGGCCCATGGAGGGCTCGTCGAGCAGGATCATCTTGGGCCGGCTCATCAGGGCGCGGCCGATGGCGCACATCTGCTGCTCGCCGCCCGAGGTGTAGCCGGCCTGGGCGCTGCGCCGCTCCTTGAGCCGGGGAAAGTAGCCGTAGACCATTTCCAGGTCGCGCTGGATCTCGTCCTTCGCGCCACCGCGCGTGTAGGCGCCGGTCAGCAGGTTCTCCTCGACCGTCAGGTGCTCGAAGCAGTGGCGGCCTTCCATGACCTGGATGACGCCGCGCTTGACCAGATCGTTCGGCGTCAGCTTGTCGATCTGCGTGCCTTCGAACTCGATCGAGCCCTTGGTGACCTCGCCGCGCTCGGCGCGCAGCAGGTTCGAGATCGCCTTCAAGGTGGTGGTCTTGCCGGCTCCGTTGGCGCCGAGCAGGGCGACGACGCCGCCATCTGGCACCTCCAGGGAGACCCCCTTGAGGACCAGAATGACGTGGTCGTAGATGACCTCGATATTGTTGACCGTGAGCAGGGTTCCGTTGCCGCTCATGGCCTTTGGCGCCTCTTCATGCTCGCGTGTTTTCCCTCGCGGATCGGCGAACCGGCGGCGACCTCGACCCCCTCGCCGTCCCGCTCAGCGCACGGCCGGGAGGGGGTCAGAGATCGAGCGCCGGGTCCGGACGATCAGCCGCAGTCGCGCGGCGTGATGTCCTTCTCCTTGGCGTAGGCCGCGGCGGATTCCTCGATCAAGGGCCGCACCACGTCCTTCATCGGCTGGATCCAATCGGAGACGAAGGACCAGTTCTCGCCGTCCCACTGCTGGACGCGCACGGGGTGGTTGCCCTCGTGATCCTCACACGAGATCCTGATCGGCGGCATGAAGCCCTCCATGCCCATCTCCGCGAGGCGCTGCTCGCTGATGTCGAGGTTCTCAAGGCCCCAGCGCACCTCCTCGCCGGTCAGCGGCTTCTCGCCGAACTCGCCCTGGGCGGTGCGGATCGCCTCGACGATGAAGGCGGCGTTGATCAAACCGCGGTTGTAGAGCACCTCGCCGACCTTGTCGCGATCGGCCGAGCCGCCGCCCGCGTCGTAGACGTGCTTGTAGATGTCCTGGTGCACGGGAAAGCCGTCGCCGGCGGCATGGAAGGCGCCGCCCTTGTAGCCGACGGCACCCTTGCCGGCGGGCACCACGTCGGGCTCCGCGCTCGACCACCAGACGCCGATGAACTTGTCCATCGGGTAGCCGACGGCCGCGGCCTCCTTGATGGCGGTCGAGTTCATCACGCCCCAGCCCCACATGAAGACCCAGTCGGGGCGAAGCTGGCGGCCGATCTGCAGCCAGGTCGCCTTCTGCTCCAGACCCGGATGGGCGACCGGAAACTTGCTGAACTCGTAGCCGTACTTCTCGGCCAGGACCTCGAGGGTCTTGATCGGCTCCTTGCCGTAGGCGCTGTCGTGATAGACCAGGGCGATCTTCTTGCCCTTGAGGTTGTCCATGCCGCCTTCCTGGTCGCCGACGTACTTGACCAGCGCGCTCGCCTGGCTCCAGTAGGAAGCCGGCGCGGTGAAGACGTAGGGGAAGACCCGGCCGTCGCCGGCATCGGTCCGGCCGTAGCCCATCGAGAGGATCGGGATCTTGTCTGCCGTGGCGCGCTCGATCAGGGCGTAGGTGATGCCCGTGGAGTAGGGGCTCACCACGCTGGCCCCGGTCGGGCCGTTGTTCTTCAGCCGCTCGTAACATTCCACGCCGCGGTCGTTGTTGTAGCCGGTCTCGCATTCCTCCCAGGTGATCTTCACGCCGCCGACGCCGCCGTCGCGCGCGTTGATCATCGAGAAGTAGTCGGCGAAGCCGTCTGCGATCGGGATGCCGTTCGGCGCATAGGGACCGGTGCGGTAGACCAGCAGCGGCACGAACTGCTCGCCCTCCGCCAGCGCTGGCGCGGCCAGGATCGGCGCGGCCAGAGCCGCCGCGACCGAGGCCGCGAGGATCGTCTTTCTCGAAGTCATCATTAACCTCCCTATCAACAGTGGGGTCTGCTCTTGCTTGCTTTCGCTATTCCGGGATTCCCCCGCCCACGTCGCGGTCAAGCTATCACTCCGACCCTTCAAGTCAAAGCCTTGGCGCGCCACGGTTAATAGGGGAAGGGCCAGAGCCGCAGCTTCTCCTTGCCGATCTGCCAGAGCCGGGCGAAGCCGTGCGGCTCGACGATCAGGAAGAAGACGATCAGCGCGCCGAAGATCATGAACTCCAGATGGGTCACCATGTCGACGTCGATCGGCAGGCCCATCTGGGCCGGCACGTTGTTGAGGAAGATCGGCAGCAGCACGATGAAGGCCGCGCCGAGGAATGAGCCGAGAATGCTGCCCAGGCCGCCGATGATGATCATGAACAGCACCTGGAACGAGCGGTTGATCTCGAAGGCCAGGGCCTCGACGGACGAGGTGTAGATGAAGGCCCACATGGCGCCCGAGATACCGATGTAGAAGGAGCTGATGGCGAAGGCCGAAAGCTTGGTGGTCAGTGGGCGGATGCCGATGATCTCGGCGGCGATGTCCATGTCGCGAATCGCCATCCAG
>JAKSDN010001230.1 GCA_022360075.1 Kiloniellales bacterium
ATCGCGTGGGCCGTAATTGCAATCAGGTCGCGAAATGTCTTGGGACACAGCGCTGCAATGCTCCGCGCCTACGCAATCGGCCAGGGCGCGTCCACGCAGACAGTCCTTGGCATCGGGTGGATGGTCGCTTTCGGGACAGAACCACTGGGCCCCCTCCGAGACGGCATGATGGTTTTTGCCTGGGGGCTCAACCTGCTGATCGCCGAGCTCTTGATTAGAACGATGTTCGCGCCCCGAACTCTGCCGGCTTGAGGAATGCGCCTCAGACACGAGGCGTCTTCAGAGTAGGTTCTTCCCCCCAAAAAAGTCGACGCGCCCGGCGGCGCAAACCACTCCGCACGTGAACCACCCCGGATCTCGGTCGTGCCGTTCAGCACGAGCCGCCCGCGCATCCGGGCCGAGGTGCAGACGATCCAGATGTCTGAAAAACACCGGATACCAGACGTAGCCTACGTCACGAGGTTGGTCCGCTGAGGGCTTATTCCGCTTGTTAGAGGGACGCGGCTCCAATGTCGGAGTTGGGTCAAGCTTTGCCGTCCAATTGTCCCTCCCGGCACGTCCGGATCTGAGGTCACACCGGAAGGAGTCTGTTCGAATTGAGATATCGCGGCCGGAACGTTTCGAGGCTGAAGGTTTAGCGGACGTGCATCGGACATGGCCAGTTCGGGAAGAGTATCGTCAATTCCAAATATGCTGCGTCGATTGCGAAATCTTCGCTTGCGCTTGTACAAGCGGGCGTGGCGAACGCGAGCCGGCCACCTGCAAACTAATCTGCAAACGAACCCTCCGTCACACAACAGCATCAGGCAGTTCAGAAACGAGCCCGATGCCCTTGATTCCCTAACCAAAGGAAACCGTTAGCGACTGGGCAGTACGTGACGTCACGAGAGCCATCAAACTCGAAAACCGTTGTGCGCGTGAGCGTACCGTGGGTTCGAATCCCACCCCCTCCGCCAGATTTCAATGCCATAGCAAGCCAATGCCTTTGGCGGTTACGTCGAGCCCGAGGCCGAGCGCTCGCCAACCCAGGGGTAGGGAGCGCTAATCTCTGCAGTCCTCAAGCCGAGACCGGGGGGCAACGGCGCGCGTGGCGCCGCGAAATTGGAGAAACATTTTTTTTCGTCGGTGAGCAGCGGCAGCAGGCCCCGCCTTGCAGGAGTCAGAGCACTGTATGGTTGAGCGACCAGTGGTGTCAGCAGGTTGCCTAAGCGCAGTTTGCTCCAGTCTCGCCCTCGGGTCTCTTTGACTGCCGCTAGGCAGCGAAGTCTTGCTCCGTGTCGAGTTCCTTCTGGAGTCGGTCAACGTCGGCGGTGGCTTCGGCCAGGAGCGCCGCCACCTCCTCCTGCATCGCTTGCGCGCGCTCTAGCTTTTTCTGGATCCTGGCCGTCTCGCTCACAGCTTCGGGATGATAGCTTCGGCCCGACGGGTCGTCGCCTTTCAGGAGCCAAAGCAGGGGAACATTGAGGACACCAGCGAGCGTCAGCAGCTTGTTGGAGCGCGGTTCGCTGCGGTCGTTCTCCCAGTTCTCGATGGTTGCCGGCTTCACGCAAAGGCGCAGGGCCACCTCACGCAGGCTGAGACCTTGCTCGTGTCGGGCCTGCTGGATCCGGCTTCCCATCGTCGTTTCCTGCATGGGTCCTTCACTCCTTTTGCTTGATGCTGGATTGAGGGTCGAGACGGCGGGACCACAACACGGCGCCCGCCGCAGGTCAACGCCGGCAGTCTATGGCCGCCTATAGCCAAGGTTCAGGCTCGACGGCGAGCTCGGCCAGGGGCCTCAAAACACTGCCTTTTCGGAGGACCATTACGCTGAAAAGGTTTCTTAATTGTTTCACTCGACCGGAGGCGCAGGGCGCCGAAGACCGTCAAAGCGCAGAGGCGACCGCGTCGACGGCACGCTGCGTCGCCGAAACGATCGTCTCCGCTTCCTCCCGGCTCAGGCAGAGCGGCGGCGCGAAGCCGAGGATGTCGCCCTGGGGCATGGCGCGGCCGATCACGCCTTCCTCGAGAAGCGCCGCCGCCACGCGGGCGCCGACCTTCTTCTCGGGATCGAAGAAGCGGCGGGTTTCCTTGTCCTCGACGAATTCGACGGCGCAGAGCAGGCCTTCACCGCGAACCTCGCCCACGTTGGGGTGATCGGCGAGGGCTTCGGACATGGTGCGGTTGAGGTGGGCTCCGACCTCGCGGGCGTTCTCGACCAGCCCCAGGTCGTCGATCAACTTGAGGTTTGCACGGCCCGCCGCCGCGCAGATCGGGTGCGCCGAATAGGTCCAGCCGTGGCCGATCGGCCCGAGCTCGTCGGCGCCCTGCTCCAAGACACGCCAGACCCGCTCGGAGACGATCGAGCCCGACAGGGGCGCGTAAGCCGAGGTGAGCCCCTTGGCCACGGTGATCATGTCGGCCTCGATGCTGTAGCGGTCCGCGCCGAAGCGGCTGCCGAGACGCCCGAAGCCGGTGACGACTTCGTCGAGGATCAGCAGGATGTCGTGCCTCTTGAGGACCGGCTGGATCGCCTCCCAGTAGCCGGCGGGCGGCGGCACGATCCCGCCCGTGCCGAGCACCGGCTCGGCGACGAAGGCGGCGATGGTCTCGGGCCCCTCGCGGGCGATCAAGGCTTCCAGCTCAGCGACGCAATGGCCGACGAAATCCGCCTCGGTCATGGCCAGGTCGGGACGCCGGAAGTAGTAGGGCGCTTCCGTATGCAGCACGCGGTCCAGCGGCAGGTCGAACTTCTTGTGGAACAGCTCCAAGCCCGTGAGCGAGCCCGTCATCAGGCCGGAGCCGTGATAGCCGCGCCAGCGCGAGATGATCTTCTTCTTTTCCGGCCGGCCGATGACATTGTGGTAGTACCAGGCGAGCTTGATGTTGGTCTCGTTGGCATCCGACCCGGAGAGACCAAAATAGACCTTGCTCATATGCTCCGGCGCACGGTCAAGGATCATCTTGGCGAGGGTGATCGACGCCTCGGTCCCGTGCCCGACATAGGCGTGATAGTAGGCCAGCTTGCGCGCCTGCTCGGCGATCGCGTCGGCAATTTCCTGCCGGCCATAGCCGACGTTGACGCAGTAGAGCCCGGCGAAGGCATCGAGTAGACGCGTTCCGTCACGGTCCTCGATGAACACGCCGGAGCCGCCGGTGACGATCCGGTTCGGGCTCTCGCCGCGCGCGTGCTGGGCCAGATGCGTGGAGGGGTGAAAGAAGGTCTCCCGATCCCATCGATCGAGCTGGTCGTTGGTGAGC
>JAKSDN010001093.1 GCA_022360075.1 Kiloniellales bacterium
AAAGGAGAGATCAGCCGATCGCGCATGGCGGCCATGACTGCCACGCAGCCGTCGGCGCGGCGAGGGCCTAGCCGCGCTCGGAGAAGGCCAGCCGCAAGGCAAGCCCGCCCAGGACCGTCGCGCTCACCCAGCGCACCGCCCGCTTCAGCCTCTCGGAGGCACCGATTCGCGCGGCGGCGGCGCTGGCGGAGAACACGACGCCGACGTTCCAGATCAGGCCGCCGAGATTGAACAGCAGACCGAGAAACAGGATCTGCAGTGCCGCGCCGCCCTTTGCCGGATCGACGAACTGCGGCAGGAAGGCGAGCATGAACAAGCCGATCTTCGGGTTGAGGCCGTTGCAGAGCGCACCCTCCCAGAAGACCCGCAGCAGGCCGTGCGGCGGTCGCGTCCGGGCCGGGCTCGGCCCCCGGTCGCCGTCGCGCAACAAGCGCACCGCCAGATAGAGCAGGTAGGCCGCGCCGGCGAACTTGACCAGCGTGAAGGCGGTCTGCGAGGCCGCGAGCAGGGCGGAAAGGCCGGCGAGCACGGCCAGGATGTGGACCGTGATGCCGCCGAAGACGCCGACCGCCGAGACCACGCCGGCGCGCCGGCCCTGGCTCGCCGTGCGGGCGAGGATATAGGCCATGTCGACGCCCGGCGTCAGATAGAGGACGAGCGCGGCCACTAGGAAGGGCGCCAGGCTGGCCCAGTCGGGGATGAAGGCGAGGCTGCTGGACATGACCGGACTCCCTTACCACGGGGCCCCGGTCGAGGCTTCCCGAATCTTGCGCCCGCGTTGACGGAGCGCTTGCGCTGTGCTGAAACCCGCGGGCCATGAGCGACGACAAGAAAATCTTCATCTTCGATACGACGCTGCGCGACGGTGCCCAGACCCAGGGCGTCGATTTCTCGGTGGCCGACAAGGTTGCGATCGCCGAGGCCCTGGACCGGCTCGGCGTCGACTACATCGAGGGCGGCTGGCCTGGCGCCAATCCGACCGACGATGCCTTCTTCGCCGAGCCGCCGGAGTTCCGCAGCGCCAACTTCGTCGCCTTCGGCATGACGCGGCGGGCCGGGCGCAGCGCCGAGAACGATCCGGGGCTCAACGCTCTGCTCAACTCCAAGGCCGACAGCGTTTGCATGGTCGGCAAGACCTGGGACTTCCACGTTGACGTGGCGCTCGGCATCCAGCGTCTCGAGAACGTGGAGATGATCGCGGACTCAGTCGCTCACGCGAAGCGGCGCAAGTCCGAGGTCATGTTCGATGCCGAGCATTTCTTCGATGGCTACAAGGCCAACCCGAACTTCGCCCTCGACTGCGTCAAGGCGGCTTACGAAGCGGGTGCCCGTTGGGTAATCTTGTGCGATACCAACGGCGGCACGCTGCCGGGCGAGATAGCGCGCATCGTATCCGAGGTCACCGAGCATGTGCCCGGAAGCCACCTCGGCATCCACTGCCACAACGACACCGAGAACGCCGTCGCCGGCTCCCTCGCTGCGCTCGAAGCGGGCGCGCGCCAGCTTCAGGGCACGCTCAACGGCCTGGGCGAGCGCTGCGGCAATGCGAACCTGATCTCGCTGATCGCCTCGCTCGCGCTGAAGACCGACTTCGAGATCGGCATCGACGCCGAGCAGCTCAAGCAGCTCACGGAGGTCTCGCGCCTGCTCGACGAGCGCCTGAACCGCGCGCCGGACCGCAGTGCGGCCTATGTCGGCGACAACGCCTTCGCCCACAAGGGCGGCCTGCATGTCTCGGCGGTCGAGAAGGACCCGCGCACCTACGAGCACATCGAGCCGACCCTGGTCGGCAACCGGCGCCACATCGTGGTCTCGGACCAGGCCGGGCGCTCGAACATCCTGGCGCGCTTCCGCGAGCTCGCGATCGAGTTCGACGAGTCGAAGGTTGGCGCCCTGGTAGAGCAGGTCAAGGCACGGGAGTTCGAGGGCTTCGCCTACGACGGTGCCGAAGCGAGCTTCGAGCTGCTGGCGCGACGTGCCATGGGCGAGGTGCCGGAATACTTCAAGCTCAGCCGCTTCCGCGTCATGGACGACCGCCGCTGGTCGGCGCGCGGCGAGCTGGTCACGGAATCCGAGGCCACGGTCACGGTCGAGGTCGGCGGCCGCGAGCAGATGACGGTGGCCAACGGCAACGGCCCGGTCAACGCCCTCGACATGGCGCTGCGCAAGGCCCTCGTGCCGATCTATCCGCAGCTCGAGGACATGCGCCTCGTCGACTACAAGGTGCGCATCCTTTCGCCGCAGGCCGGCACCGGCGCGATCACCCGCGTGATGATCGAAAGCAGCGACGGCCGCGGCCGGCGCTGGACGACGGTCGGCGTCTCGACCAACATCATCGACGCCTCTTTCAACGCGCTGCATGACGGCATCTCGTGGAAACTCCTGCACGACGGCGCTGGGGTTCCTTCGGGCCTCTCAGATGGTCACCCTCGGGCTTGACCCGAGGCTCCATGGCGATGCCGGTTCGGGAATTCAGATGTTTCGGGCCTGGCGGTTCCGCAGCGCCCATGGATGCTCGGGTCAAGCCCGAGGGTGACAGTGAGAGGATTTGGGTCTGCGCGTCGAGTGACATAGCGCGTGCGAAGATCGAAGCTCGGTCGTCCCCAATTACGCGCCGAACCTGACATGGCCGGCACCGACAAGAGCCGCGCGGGCGTGCAGGGCGGACCCATCGTCATTTTGGTGGCGCCGCAGCTCGGCGAGAACATCGGCATGGTCGCGCGTGCGATGCTCAACTGCGGGCTCACCGCCCTGCGCCTGGTCAAGCCGCGCGACGGCTGGCCGAGCGAGGCGGCGGTCAAGGCGGCCTCGGGGGCGGACCAGGTGCTGGCCGGCGCCAGGCTCTTCGAGACGACCGCCGAAGCCGTCGCCGACTGCCGACGGGTCTATGCCACGACGGCGCGGCCGCGCGGCATGGTCAAGCCGGTCGTGACGCCCCGTCGTGCGGCCGAGGAGATGCGCGTGGCGGTCGCGGCGGACGAGCCGGTCGGGCTTCTCTTCGGTCCCGAGCGGTCGGGATTGACCAACGACGACTTGGCCCTGGCGGACCACGTCGTCGAGGTGCCTTTGAATCCGGCCTTCTCTTCGCTCAACCTCGCGCAGGCGGTGCTGATCGTCGGCTACGAGTGGTATCAGGCGCCCGGCCAGACGCCGCCCGCCCGTCTGGACGGCGGTGGCGCGGCGCCGGCCTCGAAGCAAGAGCTGCTGGATTTCCTCGAGCGCCTGGAAGGCCGGCTCGACGAGTCGGGCTTCCTCTACCCGCCGGAAAAGCGGCCGGGCATGGTGCGCAACATCCGCAATCTCTTTCAGCGCGCCGAGCTCACCGAGGCGGAAGTGCGGACCCTGCACGGCATCGTCTCCGCGCTCTCGCGCCCCAGGGCGCGCGGCTCTGAAGAATAGCGAATTCTATCTTTCGGCCGGGCCGGCGGGACTCTCGGGACAAGCTTTAGGCGTAGCGTGCCGATCGCAGGCCAACGGCGGAATGGGCGATCAGCGTCCCGAGCACGATGGCGCCGCCGATGAAGGCAAAGTGAGTCGGCACCTCGCCGAGGACCAGCCAAACCCAAAGCGGTCCCAGGACTGTCTCCAGCAGCATCAGCAGGCCGACCTCCGGCGCCGGCAGGTATCGGGGGCCCATGGTGATGAGCAGATAGGACAAAGGCAGAAGCAGAATACCCATGACCGCCAGCAGGCCGAGGTCGAGCGGTGCCACGGCCACCGGTACCGCCAGCGGCGAGACGATCACGGCGCTGAACAGGGCGCCCAAGGCGATTGCCGGGGTCATGTCGACGCGGGGCCGTGAGCGCACGGCCGTGAAGGTGCCGCCGATTGAGGCGGCCGTCAGGAGCGCGGCCAGGTCGCCGGTCAGCGAGCCGCTCGCCAGGCTCCCCGAGACGATCACGCCGATGCCGCCTAGGGTGAGGGCGATGGCGATCCAGGTACGCTGCGCCACCGCCTCGCCCAGGAACAGGCGGCTGAAGAGGGCGGCGAAGAGCGGTGCAGCGCTCACCATGATCAGGGTATTGGCGACGGAAGTGTGCAAGATCGCCGTGATGAAGGAGATCGTGCTGCAGGTGAAGAGGCCGGCCGCGGCGAGTCCGGAAAGGCCGATGGCGCGGATCCGTGCGAATAGGGAGTCTCGATGAGCCAGGGCGAGCCCGATCAGCAGGGTGCAGGCGAGCAGGAGGTTGCGCCAGAAGATGATGGTCCAGGTGTCGGCTTCGATCAGGCGAATGAGAAGGCTGTCAGGGGTCAGAAGGATGACACCCACGCTTGTGACGAGGACTCCTTTGGCGTGTCCGCTGAAGGCCGTCATGGCCGCCTCTCGCTGCCTAGATCCGCAGCATCGGCGAAAAGTACTAAGGGCTCGTTTGTTTCGCTCATCGAGCGAGGTTAGCAGAGGAAATCACCCGGTAGTTTAGCTAAATGCGACTAAATGGCCGTGAATGCCGAAGATTTGACCGCCTTCCGGAAGCACCGGAACCCGCCGCATTCGCGTTTGACAAGAGCGGGCCGATCCGTATAGTCCCGCCGTCATTTCCGGGAAAGTGGGACGGACAAGGGTCCGTGCCCCGCCCGCCGGCCCGAGTGCTGAATTCAACCATGCCGGGCAGGGACTACCGGAACAAGAACAGGAAAGGAGTCTGCTGCCATGTCGAGCCGCAGCGTTTCGAAGTACAAGATCGACCGCCGCTTGGGCGTCAACCTTTGGGGACGGCCCAAGAGCCCCTACAACAAGCGCGATTACGGGCCCGGCCAGCATGGCCAGCGCCGGCGCAAGCCGTCCGACTTCGGCACGCAGCTCGCCGCCAAGCAGAAGCTCAAGGGCTACTACGGCAACATCGGCGAGAAGCAATTCCGCCGCTATTACCAGGAAGCCGTCAGGCGCCGCGGCGATACCGGCGAGAACCTGATCGAGCTGCTGGAGCGGCGCCTGGATGCGGTGGTCTACCGCGCCAAGTTCGTGCCCACGGTCTTCGCCGCCCGCCAGTTCGTCAACCACGGCCATATTCTGGTCAACGGCAAGCGGGTCAACATTCCCTCCTACCTGGTCCAGGACGGCGATCAGGTACAGATCAAGCCCAAGAGCCGGGAGCTCCCGCTGGTCCTCGAGGCGCTGGAATCGCCAGAGCGCGACCTGCCGGATTACCTGGAGATCGACTTCAAGGACATGAAGGCGACTTTCGTGCGCGGGCCCAAGCTGGCCGACGTGCCTTATCCGGTGCAGATGGAGCCCAACCTGGTCATCGAGTTCTACTCGCGCTGACCTGACCCGACGAGCCGGCCGCCGATTTCCACATCTACGTTCGGCTTGGTGCGAGGCCGGGAGGCCTCGGCCGGGGCGGTAGTCTTGCGTTCATGTGCTGCTCGATGCCGTTCAGTAACGCTCCGTCCTCCTCATCCTGAGCCTGTCGAAGGGTGAGGATCGCTCCGATTTCGCCCGCTGCGCCGAGCAATCCTCATGCTTCGACAAGCTCAGCCCGAGGGGGACGGGTCCGAAGGTGCATGAAATGCCAAGGGTCAATTTCAACGACCCTTAGTGTAGGCTGGGGCGAGGAGGCCGTGCATGACCGGACTCGCCCTGATTGTTCTGGCGCTTTGGCTCGCCTGCGAGATCTGCGCGCGCGACTACGACCAGCCCGAGCCGCCCGATCCCTACCGCCTCGACCGCTGGCGCGATGGCGACCCGGAGGCTTGAGCGCGGCGAGGCTGGCCTCGCGCCGGCTTGCGAAGAATGTGGCTGATACGAGGGGCGGGCGCCGATCTCTTGGCGCCCGCCCGGCATATCCGCGGTGGCGTCGGCGATTTTACGGCTGCATCGGCTCGGGCTTCGGAGTCGCCGGGGTCTCCGTCGGAAGAATCGGGTACTCCACGACCGGCAACTCGCCCGTCAAAGTCTCCAGGAACGCCGTAATGGCCTCGACCTCCTGATCGGACAGGGTCTCTCCGAGCTGGCTGCTGCTCATCACGGCGACGGCCTGTCTCAGGCTCCAGACTTTGCCGGAATGAAAGTACGGCGCGGTCAAGGTCACGTTGCGAAGCGGCGGCGCCCGGAACACGTATTCGTCCCCGACGGTCTCCGTGACGGCAAAGCGGCCTTTGTCCTCCTCGGGCAGGATTTCGGACCCTGGGGTCTCGACGACACCGAAGGCGTAGTAGTCCCCGCCGCCGACGTTGACGCCGTTGTGGCAAGCGGCACAGCCCTTGTCGATGAATAGGCGCAGCCCTTCCTTCTCGTCCGCGTTCAGGGCATTGGCATTGCCTTCCAGGAACTGATCGAAGGGCGAGGCCGGCGTGATCAGCGTCGCCTCGAAGGCTTCGATGGCCTTCGCCACGTTGTCAAACGTCAGTGGCACGGCCTCACCTGGAAAGGATCGCTCGAAGCGAGTGACGTACTCCGGCATGCTCGCCAGGGTCTCGATCACGCGTCCGGGCGTGCTGTTCATCTCGACGCCGGCTTGGATGGGGCCCTTTGCCTGAGCCTTAAGGTCGGCCGCGCGGCCATCCCAGAACTGGGCGACGTTGAACACGGCGTTGAACACGGTGGGGGCGTTGCGCGGGCCTTGGGCCCAGCCGTGGCCGACGGATGTCTCGAGGTTGTCGTCTCCACCCATGCCGAGGTTGTGGCAGGTGTTGCAGCTCAGCAATCCGCTAGCCGAAAGCCTCGGATCGAAGAAGAGCATCTTGCCGAGCTCGACCTTCTCGCGGGTGACTGGGTTGTCCTTGACCGCCGGAACCGCCAGCGGAATCGGATCGAACAGTTCGTTCGCCTCCTCCATCAGAGGATCGGCGGCTAGAGCTGGCGACGCCAGGGTTGCCAGGAGCAGGGCTGCGCCCCGCAAAGCACTCTGCGTTTTCATGACTACTCTCCGTTATCGGTTCCTTTTTCATCGTTTCGGCCAAATGCGATTTGGACGTTCGTCATCGCTATTGTCTTGGCCAAGAAGCCAGCCCTGTCTTCTATCTCCTGCCCCTCGTGCCCCGGCCTGGCGCGCGATTGTGGGTATCTAGAGGGAGGCGCCGGTGACCGTCGTGAGGGGCGATCTTCTTGCCATCAGGCGGCCTGATGCGGGGGTTGGAGTCCGTGTTGGATCGTCGGCTGCGCGGCGGCTGGACGAGGCATCGTCACCGCTGTTAGGCGGGGCGTTTAGGATTAGAAAATTTCTAAACAAAGTCGGCCGCAGCCGAAATGATCTCGGTCAAGCGGGATCGCGGATCGGATCTTTCTGCGGCCGTGACGCCCCGCGGAGCATCGCCCGACGGTTCGAGTTGCCCGGACGGGCTTTAGCCGGCGAAGGCGCTCAGGTCGGCCTCTTCGTGCTTGCCGAAATCGATGTGGACGTGGTTGCCGTCCGGGTCGTGGATGTTGACCTGGCGGGTCTCATAGCCCGGCACGACCCGCACGTTGTAGGGGATCTTGCGCGCGCGTAACTCGGCGAGGAAGTCCGAAAGGCCTTCGGCGCGGAAGGCGAAGTGCTCCAGCCTGGGCTGACTCGTCTCGGGCTGCGTCTCGACCTCGACCAGATGCAGGACGGCGAGACCGTCGCAGTAGAGCCAGCAGCCGCCGAAAGGGAAGGGCGGACGCTCGCCGGGTTCCAGCCCCAGCACTTCGTGATAAAAGGCCACCAAGCGGTCCAGGTGGGCGGTGCGGAGATTGACGTGATCGAATTGCGTGACAGCCATGGCGATCCTCCCCGTGGCCAAGTCTGCGCGAGCCCGAAGCGCCGCGCAAGCGGGCCCGCCGGGCGCGAAGCGGAGTCGGTTTAAGATGGTTTACGTCAACAAGCTCGAGGACATCGACCTGGCCACACTCGAAGAGCTGATCGAACGCAGCGTGGACTGGATGCGGCAGAAGTACGGCGCCTGAGACCCTAATCGTCTCGCCCTTTCTCGTCGGGTCGCCAGAGTTCGCGCCAGCCGAGGCCGATGAGCAGCAGCGGGATCAAGCCCTCCGCCGCGACGATCCGGATCGCCACCGAGCCGCCGAACCACTCGCCCATAAGGCCGATGTTGGCAAAGCCCAGGATCGCGGTGCCGATGCAGAGCACGAGCAGGCCGAACAGGCGTCCGCGCATCTCCGGCGGCGCCACGCTGTAGATCAGCGTGCTCTGCATGGTGGTGAAGCAGGCGCCGCCCAGCCCGACCAGGAACAGGGCCACGGAGAAGGGCAGGGCGTGGGTCATCCAGCCGGCGACGAAGACGAAGACCAGGAAGCCGATCGTCCCGAAATAGTAGAGGCGGCGAAAGCTGGTGACCTGCAGGCCGACCGCGATCGCCAGGGCGCCCAGGAAGGCGCCGGCGCCCTCCATGGCTGCCAGGCCGCCGATCCAGCCGGCGTCCAGCCCGAGCTCTTCGCTGCCGATGACCGGAATCATCGAAACGAAGGGAAAGCCCCAGAGGTTGAAGACGACCGTGACCAGGAGGATCCGAAGCACATCGCGGTTGCGCACCGCGAACTGAAAGGCTTCGCGAAAATCGCGCAGCAGTTTGTTCGGCCGCTCACTCTTGGCGGCCATCGAGAGAGCGGTCGGCACGCCCAGAAGCAGGAGCAGGGAGAGGAGATAGAGCAGCGCGTTCAGGGCGAAGGCGCCGCTCGTGCCGAGCCATTGGTAGACGAGGCCGCCCAGGAGCGGTCCCAGCATCCGCGTGGCGTTGTTGGTGGCGCTGTCGAGGCCCATGGCGGGCGCGATCCGCGCCGGCCCCGCGACGTCGCCGAGCAGTCGGCGCCTGAGCGGCATGTCGGTGGTCCAGACCAAGCCGGTCACGAAGGTCGCGACGGCGACATGCCAGTAATCCGCGAGCCCGAAGGCGAAAAGGAGAAAGACGCCAAGCGCCGCAAGCAAGGCGACGACGAGGCTGATCCGCAGGAGAAGGACGGCCGCGAAGCGGTCGGCGAAGGTCCCGACGATGGCGCCGAACAGGACCAGCGGCGCTTGTCTGAGGATGATCAGCAGAGCGACCAGGAAAGGCGAGCCGGTCGCCTCGAAGGCGAAGACCCCGACCACCAGCATCTCCAGCCAGCGCGCGACGCCCGCGAGGGCACCGACCAGCCAGACGCGCAGGAAGACGGGCTCTCTCAGCAGCTCGCCCAGCCGGTTCTTCGCGGTCATGAGCCGCCCGCCATCGCCGACCTTCTCCCCTTCTCCGAAGTTCTAAGGACCATGCCTGGCCGCCAGCGGCAATGGCGGTGATGGCCTGGCCCGAAGGCATACGGTCGATGGCCTAAGGGAATTTATGCCGGCGTTTCTCGGATGGCGTGTGGCGGCGCGCAGCGGAGCGGTCGACAGCGCAGGGGGGTGGCTGCTAGCATTTTCGCAGGTCGGGGATGCGCCGGTGCCGTCCGAGCACCGCCATGTCGTCTCGGGCCGGCGGCGATGATGTGGAGTGCGTGGATTGGCCGGATCGAAGGCTTCTCTGTCGGACCGGCTTGGGGATCCGGCGACGCCCTCGGACGAGGCGGTGCGGAGCCAACTGGAGCGTATCCTGGCCAGCAACGACTTCGCCCAGTCCGCGCGGGTGAAGTCCTTCCTTCGCTTCGTCGTCGAAGAGACCCTGGCCGGTCGTGCCGACCGGCTGAAGGAGTTCACGATCGCGACCGAAGTCTTCGAGCGCGACGAGACCTTCGATCCGCAGACCAACACCATCGTTCGCGTCGAGGCCGGCCGCCTGCGGCGGCGGATCGAGCGCTATTACCTGACCGACGGGCAAAGCGACGAGGTGCGCATCGACCTGCCGAAGGGCACCTACGTGCCGCTCTTTCGGATCATGCAGTCTGCCGTCGATGCAGAGGCGGAGGCCGCGGAGAGCGCCGAGGCGGCGGGCGACGTCGCCGTCATGCTGCCGGCCGGGCCGTCGATCGCGGTGCTGCCCTTCGAGAACCTGAGCGGCGACGCCGAGCAGGACTTCTTCGCCGACGGCATCACTGAGGAGATCACCAACGATCTGACGCGCTTTCCCGACCTGCGGGTCATCTCGCGCCATTCCTCCTTCAAGTACAAGGGGCGGCATGTCGACGTGCGCGATGTCGGTCGGGATCTCGGCGTGCGCTACGTGATGGAGGGCAGCGTTCGCAGGGCGGGCGACATGGTGCGTGTCACCGGGCAGTTGACCGACGCCGGCGACGGAGCCCACCTCTTTTCCGAGACCTACGACCGGGACCTTTCCGCGCAGAACATCCTGCAGATCCAGGACGACATCTCAAGCCGGATCGTGGCGGCGGTTGGCCAGCCCTACGGCGTCATGGCGCGCGCAGGCGCCAGGCTCGCCAAGAGCAAGGGATCGCAGAGCCTGGACGCCTACAGCGCCGTTCTGCACTTCTATGAGTACTGGTTCAACGCCTCGCCAGAGCTGCACGAGCCCGTGCGCCATGCCCTGTTGAAGGCCGTCGAGCTGGACCCGGGCTACGCCAGCGCCTGGGCCGCGCTCGCCTCGATGGAGCTGGACGCGGTGCGCTTCGGCTTCGATCTCAGGCACAGGGGCGAGGGGCTGGACCGCGCGCTCGAGGCGGCACAGCGCGCGGTGCGGCTCGATCCCGAAAACTCGATGGCCTATCACTTCCTGTTCAGCGCGCACTTCCACAGGGGCGAGCTCGACGAGTTCAAGGCGACGGGCGAACGCGCGGTGAGGCTCAATCCGAACCACGCGGACATGCTGGCCGACTACGGCATCATGCTGGCCTTCACGGGCGAGTGGGAGCGGGGCGTGGCGCTGACCGACAAGGCCATCGCCCTGAGTCCGACGCACCCGGGCTGGTTTCACGCGGCGAGCGTTTTCGATCACTACCGCCAGGACGACTACGAGGCCGCCCTGGCGGAAGCCAAACAAGTCCAGATGCCGGACTTCTATTTCACCTTCGCCATGCTGGCGATGTGCTGCGGGCAGCTCGGTCGCGACCGCGAGGGCCGCGCCGCCTGCGACAAGCTGCTGGAGCTCTCGCCCGATTTCGCGACGCAAGTGTGGGACATTCTGGCGGTGTGGAATATGCCCCAGGAGCTCGCCGGGCAGATCGTCGAGGGCCTGCGCAAGGCCGGACTCGGCATCGCCGAGCAGGCCGATTGATCGGCACCACTTCGTTTGTCATCACCGGGCTTGACCCGGTGATCCAGAGTGGCGCCTGGATCAAGCGATGACTGGATTGCCGGATCAGGTCCGGCAACGACAAGTCAAGTGGGTCTTCCTACAAGCTCTTGTTCTGAAAGCGATCTTTATCGGTTAGGCTCTGAGACTACCGTAGCCGGCCGCGGCCACCGTCGCGCCACGTGACTCACGGTAACAGACTGGCGCCGCTCGTCCCTTGCTCGAATATTCACCCCTGGCTTGGGTCCGAATTGGGCCTGCTGTCATGGCAATGGCGAGCAAGAATGAAGCGAGAACTGGTCGCGATCCTGTCTGGCGATGTGGCCGGCGAAAGCCGGCATGATGCACGGAACCCGGAGCTGGCGAAGCAGAACCACGCCGCCTATCGGGACTACATCTGCGATTCGGTCGAAGATCATCAGGGCAACCGCGTCGAGGCCGAAGGAAACGGTCTGGTCTTCGAGTTCGACAGCGTCCTGGAGGCCCTGCGCTGCGCTGTCGAGGTGCAGCGCTTTCTGCGTGACGTCAACGCAGACGTGCCGCAGAAGGCTCGGTTGTCCGTTCAGTTCGGCCTTCATCTGAGCGATCTGCCGGAGGGTGGCGACCAAAGCCTGGACGCTGCCATCGACATCGCCGAACGCCTGATGGCCATGTCCGAACCCGGCGCGGTCTGCATCTCCGAAGCGGTTTTCGCCAATGTCGCCGCGAGTCCCGAGTTTGCCTTCAAGAGCCTCGGGGAGATGCGGCAGCGAAGTGGCGGGGCGCCGACACGCGCTTACGGCGTGGTCATCCCCAAGCCACAGGCCGGCCGGCTTTCGCATGAAAACGGCACCGGTCGATCATCGGAGCACCAGCGGGACTCGGCGGTGGCGGTGCTGCCGTTTGAGAACCTCGGGCAAGATCCGCAAGAGGACTACCTGGTCGACGGCCTGACCGATGGCGTGATCGCAGCGCTCGCCAACTGGCGGTCGTTTCCTGTTATCGCGCGCAACTCGACCTTCGCCTACAAGGGCAAGGCGCCGGACGTCCGCAGCGTCGCGCGCGACCTCGGCGCACGCTATGTGCTTCGAGGCGGCGTCCGCCAGGGTGATGGGCGCCTATCGATCGATGTCGAATTCGTCGATGCCTCGGACGGCCGCTGTCTCTGGGCAGAGAACCTCGACCGCGAGATGGGGGACATCTTCGCGGTCCAAGAGGAGATCACGCTCCACATCGCCGCGATGCTCGTGCCGGCCCTGGAGAACGCCGAGCGCAGCCGCCTGACCGCGAGCTGGCCGCGGCATCTGACGGTCTGGGAGTACTGCCTGCAGGGCCGCGCGGCGCTCGAGCGCTTCAGCCCGGAGGGCAACGCTCAGGCGCGGGCGCTGTTCGAGAAAGCGATCGCGCTCGACCCGGCCTACGGCCAGGCCTATGTCGGCCTCGCTTACAGTCACCACCGCGATCTCTGGTTCGAGGCCGCAGCGGACCGCGACGCGGCGATCCAAGCGCTGCTCCAAGCCGCGCGAAAGGCGGTGACGCTCGACCAGGCGGATTCCGAGGCCTATTGCATTCTCGGCTTCGGCCTGATCTGGGACCGCCAGTTCCATCTGGCGATCGCGGCCGGGGAGCAAGCCGTCGCCTGCAACCCGAGCAACGCGATCGCCTACTCCCAGCTCGGCACCGCGCTGAGCTTCGCTGGCCGGCCGCTCGAAGGGGTCGCGAAGCTCGAATGCTCGCTGCGGCTCAACGCCCAGGATCCGCGTATTCACTTCGTCATCACGATGCTGGCGCGTGCTCACCTTAACGCGCGTAATCCCGAAGACGCGGTCCGCAAGGCGGAGACGGCGATCGTCCGCAAGGCCGACTACCCGCTTGGCCATCTCGTGCTGGCCGCGGCCCTGGGTCATCTGGGGCGGGTCGAGCAGGCCCACGCCGCGCTGGAGGAATGCGAGCGCCTCGACCCGGGCTTCGCCCTGCGCTGGGCGCTGCGTCCCATGTACAAGAACCCGGGCGACGACCTCTACTTCCTCGACGGGCTGCGCAAGGCCGGCTTGGGCGTCACGGCCGAGGTCGGCAAATCGGGCAGTCTTTAGAGCCTGATCCAACAGGATTGCTTCCAGAGCAAGAGCTTGGAGCAAAGAACCTCTTCACCTGTCATTGCCGGACTTGATCCGGCAATTCAGACATCGCAGCCCCAGGCGCCACTCTGGATCACCGAGTCAAGCCCGATGATGACAAATGAAGTACGGTAACTCTACGATTTCAAATTGTCTATTTCGAATCAAACTCTTAGAGCTAGCCGTCCGTAAGAGGAGTAAAAGGCCGGGCAGTGTAGCAGTGCCGAGCGATGGTGGCGCATTCCGATCTTGGCTGCAGCGCTGACGTGCGTGCTTCGAGACGCCCCTTTGGGGCTCCTCAGCATGAGGATAGGCCTTTGATGGCATTAAGATTGGTCCTCATGCTGAGGAGC
>JAKSDN010000898.1 GCA_022360075.1 Kiloniellales bacterium
ATCCTGGCGATGTTCGTGACGCTGATGATCGTCAGCTTCACGCCCGCCACGGCACTCTGGTTCCGATAGCCGCCCCGGGCCTCGTTCGAAGGCCGACCGTCGGAGCTTCGGGGATGCCGTGGCGGCGCCCTGCGTAAAGCTCTCATGATGGCGCGGGTGACTGAAATGGAGGCGGAGCTTTACAGCGGGAGAGTTCCCCATGCGCAAGGTCACCTGGATTTTCCCCGCCTTGGCCCTGGCGGCTTTGATCGGGCTGACGGCAAACGTTCCGACGGCAGCAGCCGATGGCAAGCAATGGCATCGCTACGACCGCAATCACGGCCACCACGACGGATGGCGTCACCACAAGCGTGCGGAGCGCCTGCACGACTGGATCGATCGCAACGGCGACGGCAGGATCGGCCGCCGCGAAGCGCGCCTCGCAAGACGGGCCTACGACTGGGCCGATCGCAACGATGACGGGCGGATCAGCCGACGCGAGGCCCGGCGCGCCTACAACGCCCGGGGCTTCGCCGATCGCAACGGCGACGGCCGGATCAGCCGGCGCGAGTTTCGCCGGGCGCAGCGGTTCTACAGCTGGGCGGACCGCAACGGCGACGGCCGACTCGGCAAGTGGGAGCGTCGCCACGCCCATTGGGCCCTGAACCGTTATTACGGCAACTGATTTCGCTCGGTCCCGAGCGGTCTCTGTCAGGCGGCGCGTCCTCCTCTCCGCGCCGCCCCGCGGGGAGCCCCGGCCTGTCCCTTCGGCAGGCCGGGGCTTTTTGATCTTCGCCGGTTTGTCGACGGGCTAAGGTCCACGCCCACTGCCGCCGGCTCGCAATGACGCTGAAAGATCGTGCCCGCAATCGGCCTTGCCCCCAATCGGGTTCGGACGCGATAGTCGCCACCGCAGCCAGCCGTTTCGAGTGGTGTCCCCGTCTTGCCTCTGGCCCCCATCGCCGTCGTCGCCTATCCCGCTTTCGCGCCCGAGGATCTGCAGTGGATCGAATCCTTGCGCTGGAAGCACGATCCCAAAGGCCATGGGCAGATCGCCGCGCACATCACACTCGTGTTTCCCTGCCGCCTCTCCGAGCTCGACGGTCTGACGCGGCATATCGACGCGGTAGCGCACGAGACGCCGGTCCTTCCCTTCGCGTTGTCCGGAGCGGCCGTGGTGCCGGAACTCCCCGGCGCCGGCTTCGTCACCCAGTTGACGGCGCGCGACGGCGCAGAGGCCCTGACCGCTCTTCACGACCGGCTCTACGAGGCCTTGCCGTCGCTGCCGCGCCCCGGCGACCCGCCCTACGCGCCTCACATCACCGTCGGGCGCTCGCGCTGGGTGAAGGATGCCATCCGGCTCTCGGCCCGCCTCAACATCGACGCCCGCGTCATCTCCGGCGAGATCGCCCGGCTCAGCCTGATCCGCGTCTTCCGGCGCAAGGTGACCCTGCTCGAGGAGCGCGCCCTTGCCGGCTGAGCATGCCGCGCCTGGGCGGCTGGGCGGGCCTAAGGCGTTAGGATTGGGTTATGCTTCGCCTTGGTAGTCTCCGCCTTGCTAGTCTCCTGGCGCGCCCGCGCCCCGAGATAGCAGCCAGCAACGATTGCCCGTCGCAAGAAGCGCTTCGCCCATGACCCTGCCTCCCCTCCTGGCCCTGATGCGGCCCCAGCAATGGGTCAAGAACGCCTTCGTCGCGGCACCCCTGTTC
>JAKSDN010000790.1 GCA_022360075.1 Kiloniellales bacterium
CTCTCGCTCGACCGGGCCCGGGGCGGCGCGCTGACCGTCCTGTTCCGGCGCTACACCGGCATCTGGTACGCGGCGCTGCCGATGCTCCTGATCGTGCCGATCGTCGACCACATCGGCTTTGCGACCGATCCCTTGCTCTATTCGTTGCACGTGAAGTTCATCTCGCCCATGGGCGGCGGGCCGGCGGATCTGGAGAACTTCCTGCTGACCCTGTTCAACAGCCTGCTGTTCCTGAACGAAATTTGGATCTACAAGCTGCTCGGCCTCGGCACCGAGCTCGGCGGGGTGCGCGCCTTCAGTAACGATTCCTACTGGTTCCTCTGCTATCTCATGCCCTTCACGGCGATGCTGGTGGTGATGCGCAAGCTGCGCGGCGCGGCCAAGTACCTCTGTCTGATCGGCCTCATGGCCCTCTTCGGCCCGCCGATGCTGATGCTCGCGCCGCTGTTTTTCGCCGGCTGCCTGGCCTATTTGATCCATAGGCAGGCGTGACGCCGCCCGCTAGTCTGGAAGACAAGCGTGAAGGGAGCCGCGATCGCGACATGGCTAGCTTGACTCCAGGGGGATTGGGCCGCCGCGCCCTGCTGTCGGCATTGCTGGGCCTATGCGGCGCCGGCCTGGCCCGGCCCGGGTGGGCGGCGAAGCCGGGTGCCTTCTTCGAGTACACCGTTTTCACCAAGGGCCGGTTGCCGCCCGAGGCCTATGCCGATCGCGTCATCGTGGCCTTGCACGGCTTTCTCTCGGTCATGCCCAACAGCAACTTCTATCAGTTGAGCGACGCCTTCGGCGACGACGGGATCACGGTGGCTGGCTTCAACTACGACTACCTGGACGTGGCCGGCAACGTCACCGAGTTCGACGCATTTCACCGCGATTTCCTGGCCGGCCGGCAGGTGATCGTGGTCGGCACCTCGCTCGGCGGCTATTGGGCCAACTACTTTGCCAATCGGATCGGCGCCGACGGCCTGATCCTGGTCAACCCGGTGCCGGACGGTGGCGCCTGGGCCGCCCGCAACGTCAAGGAGCACTACAGCAAAAAGCGCGATCAGACCGTGGTGCTGACCGAGGAGACGGTCGAGGCCTATCGCGCGCTGGAGGCGCCCAACAACGCCGAAGTGCCCCGCCTGCTGCTGGTGACGGAAGACGACGAACGGCTCGACCACCGCGAGGCCGTGTCGGCCTTCGGAGATCTGCGCAACACCGAGGTCGTCGCCTTCCACGAGGGCGGCCACAGCCTCGACCTTTCCCGCCCCGAGGTCATGGCCGTCATTCGTGCCTTCGTGGAGCGGCGTTTCGGGCCTTAGCCGCGGCGAGCCTTGAGGTCCTTGAGGATAGGCATCTCCGCCAGCGCCTCCGGCCCGAGCCCGTCCCAGTCGATCCGCGTTGGGGCGGGCGGCGGCGCTTCGATCACAACGCTTTGCGTCGGCGTGACGACCAGGGACAGCGGCAAATCGTTGGGGCCGGCCGGCAGGGCAGCCACGAGCTGTACGTCGTGGACCGTGGTCGCCACCGGCACCGGGGCGTGGCCGAGCTCGCGCAGGATGGCGAACTCGATGTCGCTGTAGCCCTCGCCCTTGCCGCAGCGCCGGCCCGCAGGACTGACCGCGACCGAGCCGCAGACGATCGCGTCCATCTGCGGCAAGTCTTCCAGCGCGACGTCCTGCGCCCAGCGCTCGCCTTTCGACAGGCTCGCCGCCTCGCGGATGTGGTCGTCGGGGATGCGCGCCGGGTCGAACCTCTTGAAGCCACCCTTGAGGCGCGGCGTCGGCACGAAGACCGTGATGCCGCGCCTCAGCGCTTCCTCGCGGACCGGCCGCTGCGGTGCGTCGGGATTGATCTTGAGGTTTATGGCGCTCTTCCAGGGCTCATGGTCGAAGAGCCGAACGGCGGCCTGCCGGGCACCCTTGAAGTTCGGGATGCGACCGTGCGGCGGGAAGGGGAAGGCGCCGAGCTTCTCCTGCTCGATCCGGTCCCAGACCGCTTGTCTGGCTTCCTGCTTGTCGGTGAAGTTCCGGGTCATGAGAGTCTGGTGAAGACGTCGTCGGAGCGGTTCGACAAATCTCTAATGTCATCCTCGGGCGAAGACCCGAGGATCCATGGTTGGGCTTGGCGCGGAACCTTCCATGGATCCTCGGATCGGCGCAACGTTTCGCGTTGCTTGTCCGAGGATGACAAG
>JAKSDN010001233.1 GCA_022360075.1 Kiloniellales bacterium
CGGGACGACAGCGAAAACGCCGCCGAAGAGCACGAGTCCGCGACGCGCAACACCCAAGAAGGGCCGCTCGGCCAAGTCGTCTTCTGGGTCGGCGTCGCCCTCTCTCTCTTCCACATCTACGCCAACACGCTCGGCACGCTGCCCGAGCTCACGCTTTCGGCGATCCACTGGGGCGGCTTCGGGCTGCTGTGCGCCCTGATGCTGCCCATGGCCCTGCGCCTGCATCGGCGACGGCCGCGCCTCGGCCTCGGCATCGACGCGGTGATCGGCCTGCTCGCCGTCGTTTGCGCGGCCTACGTGATCGTCGGCTTCGACGCGCTCTACGACCGCGGCGTGCGCTTCATCGCGACGGATTGGATCTTCTCCATCCTCGCGGTGATTTTGGCGCTGGAGTTCGCCCGTCGGACCGCCGGATGGTTCATCCCGGTGCTCTGCGTGATCGGCGTGTCCTACGTCTTCTGGTGGGGCCGCTACCTGCCGGGCGTCTTCCATTTTCCCGGACTCACCCTGGAGACCACGCTGTTCCGCAGCTATTTCGAGGTCTCCGGCATGTTCGGCTCGATAGCGCGGATCTCCTCGACCTTCGTGTTCATGTTCATTCTCTTCGGCGCCTTCCTGATCCGCTCCGGGGCCGGCGACTTCGTGATCGACATGGCGCGCAGCGTCGCCGGGCGGCTGGTCGGCGGGCCGGGCCTGGTCGCGGTCTTCGGCTCGGCGCTGACCGGCACGGTCTCGGGCTCGGCCGTGGCCAACACCGTCTCGACCGGCGTGATCACCATCCCGCTGATGAAGAAGGCGGGCTTCCCGGCGCGCTTCGCCGCCGGGGTCGAGGCCTCGGCCTCGACCGGCGGCCAGATCATGCCGCCGATCATGGGCGCCGGCGCCTTCGTGATGGCGAGCTACACCCAGATCCCCTATCTGACTATCGTCGCGGTCTCTGTGCTGCCGGCGATCATGTACTTCCTGTCGGTCGCCTTCTGGGTCCGAATCGAGGCCAAGAAGCACAAGCTGCAGGCCGACAGTGAGGCGCCGCCGCGCTTCCTCGACATCATGCGGCGCGGCGGCATCACCTTCCTGCTGCCGATCGGCGTGCTGGTGGCGATGCTGATGTACGGCTTCACGCCAACCTACGCGGCGGCGGCGGCCATCCTCTCGGTGATCGTCTCGAGCTGGCTGACGCCGCGCCGCATGGGCCCGCGCGCGATCATCGAGGCGCTGGCCCTGGGCGCACGCAACATGGTCGGCACGGCGATGCTGCTGATCGCCGTGGGCTTGATCGTGATGGTGGTCTCGGCCACGGGCATCGGCAACACGATCTCCCTGCTGCTCGCCGACTGGGCCGGCGGCAGCCTGCTGATCGCCATCGTCCTGATCGCGCTGGCCTCGCTGGTGCTCGGCATGGGCCTGCCGGTAACGGCGGCCTACATCGTGCTCGGCACGCTCTCCGCGCCCGCGCTCTACGAGCTGATCTCGAACGCGCAC
>JAKSDN010001184.1 GCA_022360075.1 Kiloniellales bacterium
CCCGGCTGCCTCTTCGTCCCCGGCCCGGGCATCGGCCAGTTCGCCTGGCGCCGCCGCATCGCCGGCGATGCGCGCTATTCGCTCTGCGGCGTCACCCACACCACGGCCACCCATGCGATCATGGACGTTCTCGCCCACACCGTGCTCGACCCGACTCAGACCTGGGACGCCGTGGTCTGCACCTCGCGCGTGGTGCGCGAGACCGCCGAGAAGATCACCGGCGACTACATCGAGCATCTCTCGAGCTATCTGGGGGCGCGGCACTTCTCGCTGCCGCAGTTCCCGGTGATCCCGCTCGGCGTCGACTGCGAGACCTATCGGCGCGATCCGGACTGGCGCGGCCAGTGGCGCCAGCGCCTCGGCATCGGCGAGGAGGACATCGCCGTGCTCTACCTGGGCCGCCTCAGCTTCTACGAGAAGGCCCACCCGATGCCGATGTTCCTGGCGTTGGAGCGGGCCGCACAGAGGACCAACCGGCGCCTGCATCTGATCCAGGCCGGCTGGTTTCCCAACGATCACATCGAAACGGCCTTTCTCGACGGCGCCAGGGCGCTCTGCCCCTCGGTCAACAGCATCGTCCTCGACGGCCGCGAGCCCGAAGTGCGCCACGAGATCTGGTCGGCGGCCGACATCTTCACCTCGCTCTCCGACAACATCCAGGAGACCTTCGGCCTCACCCCGATCGAGGCGATGGCCGTGGGCCTGCCGGTCGTCGTCTCCGACTGGAACGGCTACAAGGACACGGTGCGCGACGGCATCGACGGCTTCCGCGTGCCGACCCTGATGCCGCCGGCCGACATGGGCCGCGACCTGGCCGACCGCTACGCCGACCACTTCGACAGCTACGGCCGTTACTGCGGCAACACCAGCCAGATGATCGCGGTCGATACCGCCAGATGCGCCGAGGCCTATGGCCGCCTGATCGAGGATGCCGAGCTGCGCGCGCGCATGGGCGCCGCCGGCCAGGCCCGGGCGCGAGAGACCTACGACTGGAGCGTCGTCGTGGCGCAGTACCAGGATCTCTGGGCCGAGCTCGCCGAGCGCCGCCGCGCGGGCGCCCGGCAGGCCCCGGAAGCGACGGCCAAGCACCTGCAAGAGCCCGGCCGCCGCGATCCCTTCTGGATCTTCGAGAACTATCCGACGGCGGTGATCGGTCTCGATGATCGCGTCGGCCTGGCGCCCGGCGCCAGCCTGGAGGCCCTGGCGCGGCGCCGCGCGCTCAAGATGGTCGCCTTCGCCAAGGACGTGCTGCC
>JAKSDN010000162.1 GCA_022360075.1 Kiloniellales bacterium
CGTCGGGACAGGGTGGGGGCCTGTCTCACATTCGATGATTTCTCCATAGACACGAAATAGGTCGCCGGCGGAGCGCGGACAGGCAAAAGATCGTGAGCCAACCAGGAAGCGGTGCCAACCGTTGATCCTCGCATGGGACAAGCACCCTGCGTCCTTCGAGATGCCCGCTATGGCGGGCTCCTCAGGATGAGGGCCTTTCTTCGTGCCACCAAGACGCACCCTCATCCTGAGGAGCGCCCCCAAGGGCGCGTCTCGAAGGACGCAGGATGGAAGTGCAGCGACTGCCGCGCAGAGCGGCCAGCACTTCAATAGCCGCGCGCGAAGTCCACCACATCGGTCAGCGCCTCGCCGGCCTCGAAGCGGCGGATATTGGCGAACACGGCTCGGGCCGCCGTCTCCGGGATGGTCATGGCGGCGACGTGGGGGGTCACGACAATCCTCGGGTGCCGCCAGAAGGGGTGGTCCGCCGGCAAGGGCTCCTCGCGGAACACGTCGAGCGTGGCGCCGGAGAGCTGCCCCGAATCGAGCGCCGGGATCAGCTCGGCCTCGACCAAATGGCCGCCGCGCGCCACGTTGATCACGGCCGCGCCACGCGGCAGCGCGGCGAAGGTCTCCGCCTTGAGGATGCCCTCGGTATCGCGCGTCAAAGGGAGCAAGCAGACGAGTATGTCGCTCGCCGCCAGAAAGGACCGCAGGCCCTCTTCGCCGTAATAGCAAGTGACGCCCGGCACGTCCTTCGCGGTCCGGCTCCAACCGGCGAGCGGAAAGCCGAAGGGCCGCAGCTTCTCCGCCGCATCGCGACCGAGCACGCCGAGGCCCATGATCCCGACCCGGCGCCGGCCGGTGGAGACCTGGGAGATCTCCGCCCAATGGCGGCGCTGCCTTTGTTCGGCGTAGTCGAGCATGAAGCGGTGGTGATAGAGCACCGACATCACCACGAACTCGCTCATGCCGGCGGTGAGCCCCGGTTCGACCATGCGCACGACGGGCACGTTCGTCGGCAGCTCGGGATCGGACTTCAGGTGATCGATACCGGCGCCGACGGAGAAGATCACCTTCAGGTTCGGGTAACGCTTCAGCGCGCCCGGCGGCGGTGCCCAGACCAACGCGTAGTCGATGTCGGCAGGGTCACCGGCCTCGGGCCAAACGCGCAGATCGAGCGCGGGGTCACAAGCCATCAGCGACCTCTCCCAGTCGCCGGCACGGTCGAGATCGGATTTGAACAGCAGGGCCAAGTTTATTCTCCAGTGGGTGCGTTTCTTGTTGAGATGAGGGTGGTCGTTGCAGAGCTTCTACCACCCCAAAGGCTATCATTGCCGGGCGGGCGAAGCCCGAGCGCTTCGCGCTCCCGGCAATCCATCGCGGTCCGAGTCTCGGACCCAAATGGACCGCCCAGGGCCCATGGGGGTCAAGCCCGAGGGTGACAGATCAGAGGGTCGACAATGACCGAGACCAATGAGGCGTCCCTAACCCAACGCCTCTTTGTGGGCGGCGACGAAGTCGGACAGGCTGTTGAAGTGGAAGTCGACGGCCGGGCGCTCGCCGGGCGGCATGGTGGCGCCCCAGCCGTCGTCCTCGTGGCGGCGGTCGATCCAGGCGGTCGCCAGGCCGAAGCGGCGGGCCGGCTCGTGGTCGTGGAAGTAGCAGTCAAAGGTCAGGACTTTGAAGTCGGTGAGCCGCACCGCCGCTTCCTCCCGCCCGAATCTGCTTCGAGAAACGCGAAGCTTCCCTGGCGAACCCAATCCAAGGGCATAACTACGGTGTCACCCTCGGGCTTGACCCGAGGGTCCATCGGGGTCCGAGACTCGAACTTCGATGGATTGCCGGGAGCGCGAAGCGCTCGGGCTTCGCCCGCCCGGCAATGACAACTTGAGAGGGGGGCTGACGCAAGCCTCTGATCGTCGGGTCTAGCATTGCCGACGGAACAAAATCGTCGCATCTCGAAAGCCCGCTACATGCTGACCACGCCCGACTCGACCGCCTCGAGCTCGAAGGCGGCCTTCATCAGGGCCTGGGTGTAGGGCTCGCGCGGCGCATCGAAGATCTGCGCGGCCGGGCCCTGCTCGACCACCCGGCCGGCCTGCATGACCA
>JAKSDN010000667.1 GCA_022360075.1 Kiloniellales bacterium
CGATCAAAGCGGCTGTGTTGTCGTCGAAGTCGTGGCGGATGCCGCCGGTCAGCACCAGGTTTTGCACCGCCTAGCGCTCCGCTTCGGTCGGCGCCTTGCGCGGCAACTGGTTTTTCAGGCTGCAGAACACGCCGCCATCGACCAGCAGGTGCTGGCCGTGGATGTAGTCCGCCTGATCCGAAGCCAGGAAGGCGACCGCGCCAGCGACATCGGCAGCGGTGCCGATTCGGCCGGCCGGAACACTGGCGGCGCGCTGCGCGAGCACTTCGTCGTCCTCGTAGATGGGCCGCGACATCCCCGCATCGATGAAGCCCGGTGCGACCGCGTTAACCCGAACGCCGCTCGGCCCGAGGGTGAGCGCCATTTGCTCGGTCAGCTTGGCGACCGCCGCTTTCGTTGCCGGATAGGCTCCCGCGTCGGGGCTTGGCGCAAAGGCGTTCAACGAGGTGATGTTGACGATCGCGCCGCGACCTCGCGCCGCCATCCTAGTGCCGACCGCGCGAGACATGACGAAGGTACCGACGAGGTTGACGTCGACGACCTTACGAAAGTCCTCCACGCTGTGCTCAAGAAGCGCGCCGAAGCGGACGATCCCCGCGTTGTTGACCAGAACGTCCGGGCAAGCGCCGAAGTCGGACTCGAACCGCTCCACGGTCTCGGCGACGGCGCTCTCATCGGCGATGTTGCAACCGTAGGCCACGGCGCCGTCGATATGCATCGCCGAAGCGCGCACCCGGGCCTCGTCGATATCGATCAAAGCGATCCGCAAGCCATCGGCCGCCAGTCGCTCGGCGATCGCGAGACCCAAGCCCCCGGCGGCACCCGTAACGAGGGCGGATTTGGTCATTTCAGTCACCGTCCGGCCGTCCGCTCGGTCATCGTCTCAGCGTGCGTTTCGCTGTTTCTTGATGACATAGGTGTTGGCTTCAGGCTGGTAATAGTGGCGCTCGTCCTTGTAGGGACCATTCACGATCGTCAGCCCCAGCGTGCCTTCCTCCAGAGCCTTGAAGCTGTGAATGTCCGCTGGCGGCGCCACGATCGCGACATCGCCGGGTTCCATGATGTCGTCGCAGACCGTATCAAGCCGTGCGAATCCCTCCACCGAGCCGTCGTCCGTGCGGACGTAGACCTTGTGCTGCACCCGTCCGCGATAGACGCAGAAACCTTCCCAAACGCCATGATCATGGGGCGGTATCGCCTTGTCGTTCGGAACCTCGAACAGCAGGATCGACAGTTCGCCGTCGAAGTAGAGGTACCGGGAGAACGAGACATTGTTGCCCTGTCGGGGAATCCCGATGTCGCGCAGGTCATCTCGTTGCAAGAGCTCGGCAATCGGTTCCTTGATGGCCGAGAGGAGGACCGCCTGGTCGTCGCCATGCTTGTCTACTGCATCGATGACCGCCTTAGCGCAGTCCCTCACCGTAGGCTCGTTCGCGACCGTGGACATCGTCTGACCCTTCTCATCTCGGTTGACAGGTAGGTGGGGCAGAAGCCCGGGTGTTTGTGCGGTGTCGATTCATGGGAGTGCCGTCTGGCCTAGGCTGCAAACCCGACGTGCGTGCTTCGAGACGCCCCTTCGGGGCTCCTCGGTATGAGGACAGGTCTTAGACGGCATGAAGGTTGGACCTCATGCTCAGAAGCACTCGACAGAGCGCGTCTCGAAGCACGCGAGCCCTTCATCCAGCACTCCAAGCCTCTTTCTGTCTCTATCGCAGACCGTCGCGATCCTCTTGCCCGGGCTTTTGCCCACTTACGTTGACAGTGGCCAGGATATTGGACAGTAAGGTTGCCATTTCTCGGGGATCGGTGCAATTCGGCTTGCGGGATCAAGATGGCCAACTGGGGAGAGACATGGACGGAATAGAGAAGGCTGCAACGATCGACCTCCATGCGCACGTCCGTTTGAACGCGACAACGGGCGCGGCAGGGCGCTACGGCCCCGAGTTCGGCGAGGATAGCGACGGCACGCCGTGGTACCGCGTCGGCAACTACAAACTGGTCGGCGTTCGGCACAAGGCCAGCCCCTTTACCGATCCGGTCTTGCGCCTCGAGCGGATGGATAAGGACGGGATCGATTTCCAGGTCCTGTCCCCGAGTCCCTTGACGTACTTCCATCACATCGAAGCCGCGGAGGCGGTTGCGTTCTGTCGGCGACACAACGACGCCTGCGCCGAGCTGTTGCGCCAATACCCCGAGCGTCTGGGCGGTCTTGCGGCCCTGCCCATGCAAGACCCCCTTGCGGCCTGCGATGAATTGCGACGCGCCGTCACAGAGCTCGGCCTTTGGGGCGCGGCGACCGGCACGGAGTTCGCCGAGCCGCTGCACAGCGAGGCGCTCGATCCCCTTTATGAGACCTTCGTGGAGCTGGACGTGCCGCTTTTTCTGCATCCGGCGCCCTCCGGAATCGACGGTCCGCCCGGCGATCCGAACCTGAAACGCTTCGATCTCGACGTGATCATCGGCTTCGCCGCGCAGGAATCGATCGCCGTCGCCACTTTGGTGTTCGGCGGTGTTCTCGATCGCCATCCTGAACTGGATATCTGGATCAGCCATGGTGGAGGCGGAATTCCGATGTTGGCCGGACGCTTGGCGCAGGCGGCGCGGAAGCGCCCTTGGGCGACCGAGAGCATCAGGAAGGACGGTGCCTTCGAGCAGGCGCTCACCCGGCTCTGGTACGACGCCCATGTAACGGATCCCTCCGCCTTGTCTTTGCTGCGAAGCTGGGTTGGGAACGATCGCATTGTCTTCGGCACGAATTTCGCGGGCTGGGACCAACCGCAAGAGGGCCGTCACGGCGAGATCGACCCGGCGTGGGCGGAGAACGCCAAGCGCCTGCTGCGCAAGAACTAACCATCTTCATCGCGGGTTGGCCTGGCCGCCCTGACGCCGCCGAACTGTCCCCAGGTCGATGCGACCTGCCAGCCGGCGTCGACGACCAGATTTATCCCCGTGATCGCGGACGCCCGGTCCGAGGCCAGGAACTCGATCGCCTCCGCCACCTCGTTCGCCTGGACGATCCGTCCAAGCGCCGTGAATGCGCCAGGATCATCGGCATAGCGGCCCGATTCCAGGCGCCTCTCGACGCGGGGCACGAGGGTGGAGCCCGGCGAGACGGCGTTGACACGCACGCCCGAACGTCCCCATTCACCGGCCAAATTCTTGCTCAGATGAACCACGCCGGCCTTGCTGGTGCCATATGCCTCGGCCGGCATGGATCCGAGCGCGGCGATCGAGGCGATGTTGACGATGCTGCCATGTCGCCGCTTCAGCATGGGCCGGCCGAAGGCGCGGTTGGCGAGAAAGACGCCGGTCAGGTTGGTGCGCAGGATCTGCTCCCATGTCCGTAGGTCCAGGCTTTCCGAGGCTACGATCTCCTGAAAGACCGCGGCGGCGACGACCAGGGCCGAGATGGGGCCAACCTCGCTTTCGATCCTCGCTGCCACGCGATCCACCGAGACTTCTTCATCGATGTCGATCTCGATGCCGACGGCGCCGAGATCGCCCGCCGTTTGCGAGGCCGCAGCGGCGTCCTTGTCGGCTATGACGACGTTCCAGCCGCGCTCGTGCATGAGGCGACCCGCGGCCGCACCGATGCCGTTTCCGCCGCCGACAACAACGGCAAAGCGCCCTTCGTCGGTCACGCCCAAGGCTCTCCTCCGGTTTTTGACGGCTTGGCCCGGCCGGCGCGCAGGCAGAAGCGTCTTCCCATGTTCAGGTTCGATGATATGGTCGAGCTCGCATCGCTGATCCCGTGGCCGCACGTTCCTGACCTCGCGGCCTGTCCAAGGAGCCAACATGGCCTTCGAAACCTTGCCCGGCGAGGGGCAAGCCCCGCGCACGTTCAGCCGGGAGCGGCCACTCTCGCTCTCCTACTACACGGTCCCGGAGCTGGATGTGCTCGAGGCTATTGCCGTGGCCTCGGATATGGGCTGCCGGCACGTCGGGTTGCGCTTGCTCGGCGGCCAGCCGGGCGGCAGCGAAATGCCGCTGATGACCGATGCGGCTTTGCGCCGCCAGGCGCGCCTGCTCATGGCCGATCTGGGCGTGACGGCGCTCGATGCGAACACGGCGAGGATCGTGGCGGAAACGGAAATCGAGAGCTTCCAGGCCTTCTTGGACGTTGCCGCGGAGCTCGGCGCGAAACACGTGCTCGCTACGGCGGACGATGCTGACGAAAACAGACTGACCGACAAGTTGCGCTGGCTCTGCGATGCCGCTTCCGCACGCGGCCTGACGATCGATCTGGAGTTCGTGCCGTGGCTGAGCGTTGCGGACCTGTTGGGTGCCGCAGAGACTTTGCGCCGCTGCGACCATCCCGCGATCGGCATCGCCCTGGATGCGCTGCATTTTCATCGCTCCGGCAGTGATCTCACCATCTTACGGGACCTTCCGCTCACCTGGTTTCGCTACCTGCAGCTTTGCGACGCGCCCGAGCGGGCGACCCCGCAGTCGCGCGAAGCGCTCATCCGTGAAGCGGTCGAGGAGCGCCTTCTGCCCGGCGACGGCGCCATCGATCTCGCCGGATTGCTGCAGTCCTTTCCTCCAGAGCTGCCTTTGGCGCTCGAGATTCCCCAAGCGACGCTTGCCAAGACCTTGGATGCGCGGGAGCGTGTCGCACGAGTGGTGAGCGCAACGCGGTCTCTACTCGACGGCATCGACTGGAATGGGGGCGGCGCTTGAGACCGACGCCGTAGTGTGCGCGTCCTGAACACAGGCCCGCTTCATGATCCGCCGCTCCTTCGCCATGCCATAGTTGGCGACGCCGCGATGCATCAGACAGCGGTTGTCCCAGACGAGGACGTCGCCTGGCCGCCAGACGTGGGAATAGACGAATGGCGGTTGGGTCGATTGCTCCTGCAAGCGTGCCAGGATCATGCGGCCCTCTGCGACCGGAAGGTCTTCGATGTGTGATGCGTACATGCCGATGTAGAGGCAGAGCTCGCCGGTCTCCGCATGTGGCCGGACGATCGGGTGGGAAACCGGCGGCGCGCAAAGCTTCTGTTGCTCGGTCGGGGGCGGGTTGTTGAGGCTCTCGCGCATGAACTCCAGACTGTGCACGGCGCGCCGGCCCGCAATCTTGCGCTTCGTCACCTCGGGCAGGGCGGCATAGGCGAGGCCCATATGTGCGAGCTGCGTGTCTCCTCCGGAAGCCGGCAGCTCGACCGGATGCAGCATCGTCGCCAGTGACGGGGTCGCGAGGTAGGACTTGTCACTGTGCCAAAAGTAGTTGGTGTTGATATAGGGCCAAGCGGAGGGCTTCCCATCGCTGTCCAGGTTGGTGATGGTGTGGATCTTGGCCATGGTCTTGCCATCGTTGTTCTCGATCAGGTGCGTCTCCAAGGGACCGAAGAGTTCGCCCAACGCAGCGAGATGCTCATCCTCCACCTGCTGATCACGGAACACCAAGGCACCGTAATCCAAGAACGCCGACCGGATCGCCGCAGCCAATTCGGACGTCAGCGGCTCCGATAGGTCGATAGCGCCGCTCTCGGCCCCGAACGGACCGGCAAGCGGGGTGAACAAGTCCTTGGTGCCCATCGGAGAGAGATTGGCCGAGGTTGCCGAATCCCGTCGGGCTTTCCCTTCTTGATCAGTCATAGCGCCTCGTTCTCCCGGCGATTCGCGTGGGCCTGGCAAGGCTTGGCCTCGCGGTTCGACATCCCTCGAACATTGCCCGTGCGCGGAAACCGTCATCCGATAATTGACATTGTGATGGTTTAGAACATAAAACTGATGGCTAGACAATTCGAATACCCTCGCGGCCGGGCAACGGGCGGGAGAGTTAGGGGGTCAGAAGCATAGGGAGCGTTCGAGGCGCCGCCGCTGCGCGGTCTCTGGTCGTCAAGCCCCGCGCGGTTGTGAGGAGCTTCGGCAGGGGTGGCCGCCTCGGAGGCTTCGGTAGACGGTGAAGGCGGCGGGCAGGTTAGAGGCTGCCTTGGTCGCCGCACCTTGGTTTGGAGCGGGACACGGGCATCAAGATCGGATTAGCGCGTTGAGGAATGTCGGTCGGCTGCAACGAAGGCGTTCCGCAAGAGCGCGACCTCGGTCGCCTGGCTTCGGCTAAGTGAAGCCGCCTGGCAGGATGTGGATCGCCGTTTGCCCCGGGTAGGCATCGGCCGTCGCCCAAACCCGATAAACACCGGCCATCGCCCAAAGACGGCCGACTAACTGGGAGGATCATATGTTCAACAAGATGTCTCGGATTCGTTCGTTGATCTGCGCTTCGGCGACACTGGCGGCAGTGATGGCCGCGCCGGCGCAGGCGGAAAGCATCGTCGCTTCGCACTATGGCTTTCTGCTGAACACCGCGCCGATCGCAGTGGCAATCGAGCGTGGGGAGTTCGCAAAGCGGGGTATCGAGATCACTGAAGTTATCTCTTCCTCCGGCGGCGGCACGACGATGCGCAACCAGATCGCGTCCGGTGCAGGCTACGGCGTGGTCGGTACCGCGGCGGCCTTGGCCGCCTACCGGGAAGGGCACGATATTAAGGTCGTCAGCGCCAACGTGATGACCTTGGCTGATCTGTTCTGGGTTTCGATGCCTGACAGCGGCATCAACTCCATTCAAGATCTCAGGGGCAAGAAGGTCTCCTATACGAAGCCGCGCTCGACGAGCGAGACGCTGGCGAAAATGGCGGTCGCGGCCGCCGGCATTCCGGAAGGCGAGATCGAGCTGATTTCTCTCGGCAAGGTCGGTGCCGGCCTCGCAGCCCTCGAGCGCGGTGACGTCGCCGCGGCGCTGATCCTGGAGCCGCTCTGGAGCGGGCGTCCCGGCAAGTATCAGATTGCCTTTGACGTCCAGAACTTGCCGCGTATGACGCAGACGGTCGGCGTGACGACTGCGGAGTTCATGAAAGAGAATCCGGAGCGACTGCGGGCAATTCTCGCCGCTCGACGGGCGGCCGTAGACTATATCTACGAGGCGCCTGAGGATGCCGCCAAGCTCGTCGCCAAGGCCTATGGCGAGAAGCTGACGGAGGAAGTGGCGATCAAGGCGGTGAAGAACATGGTCGCCATCGATTATTGGGGCCGCGGCGGCTTTGAAATCCCGGCGCTCGAGGCCATGCTCGACGGGCTGCGCGACCAAGGCGCATGGGAGGGACCGATCGATTGGAACGATGTCTTGGACGACTCCTTTCTGCCCGAGGACTTGCAGCGCTAACCTGAGTAGCCAACGCGGGTGGGGAGACGGCGGCGAATGCGTGTCGTCTCCCCGTTTCCATCGGCTTCCTATGCGGCGTTCCTGCGGCCGCGGACTTCGTTCTCACAATGACCACGGAACCTTCATGAAGACCAAACTTGTCCGCTACGAGCAGGCCGTGCCGTCCCCGACCGCGGTCTCGCTGAGCGGCGTCAGACATGTCTACGCGGATGTGACTCACGCCCTTGGCCCGATCGACCTGGAACTGCGCCAAGGCGAGTTCTTCGCAACCATCGGCCCCTCTGGGTGCGGGAAGACGACGATGATGGACATCGTCGCCGGCCTGATCGAGCCGACCGGCGGAGCGGTCAGTTTCGAGGGCCAGCCCGTCCGTGGCACCGTCCCGGAGGGCGTTGGCATCGTCTTCCAGGACGATGCTTCCTTTCCCTGGCTGAATGTCTGGAACAACATCGCTTTCGGCCTGCGCCGCAATGGCATGGATAGCGCCGAGATCAAGCGGCGCGTCGACTATGCCATCGAGTTCATGGGGCTGCAGGGATTCGCGAACGCCAGGCCTTCGCAACTCTCCGGCGGCATGCGACAGCGCGTATGTATCGCGCGCACCTTCGTCATGGAGCCGCGCCTGATTCTCCTCGACGAGCCCTTCGGCTCGCTCGATCAACAGACGCGTTTCCTGATGGGCGACGAATTGTTGCGGCTCTGGCGCGAGACCGGTGCCACGGTGCTGCTGATCACGCATTCCCTCGACGAGGCCGCTCTGCTGTCGGACCGCATCGGCATCATGTCGTCGCGCCCGGGCACCTTCATCGACATCGTCGAGACGGGATGGCCGGCCGAACGGGACAGCCGAATCGTATCGAACGCCGAGTTCGGAACGGTGACCACCCACCTTTGGGAGCGTTTGCGCGATGAGTCCATGAAGGCAATGGGCGAGAAGCCTTCATGAGGCAGCGCTCCACGATCATTCGGATCGCGCTCCTGGCCTCTGCGATCCTGCTGATCGAGGCCTTATGCCGGACCGGGGTGATCAGCCCGTTACAGTTGACGGCGCCGACGCGCATGGTGA
>JAKSDN010000556.1 GCA_022360075.1 Kiloniellales bacterium
CAAGCGGCTCTACCTGATCGGGATCGACATCGCCGAGCCCGACTACGTCTATCTCTGGGCCCGCGATCTCGACCAGGGTCTCGGCCTCACCACGCCGCGCGCCTATCGCCTGCCCTACAGCAAGCTCCTGCACCGCGAGGCGGAGGAGGCCGGCCACAAGCTGCGCAAGCGCATTCCCGTGATCGGCGAGATCGACGCGCTGCCCAACGCCGGCCTCACTGCCGCCGACGGCGAAGCGACGACGGTCAAGACGCCGAGCGTCCGTTTTGTCGATGCGCCCGAAGGGCTGGTGCCGTTGAAGGATTGAGGGTTGGGGTTAACACCAATCCCCTCATCCTTCGACAGGCTCAGAACACGTCAATTTGTCGGGTGGGACCTTTGGAAAGCGCTGCATGACCACTGTGCGTCCTTCGAGACGCGCCCTGTCGGACGCTCCTCAGGATGAGGTGAATCGAGGATGGCATAAAGGAAGAACCTCATCCTGAGGAGCCCTCGAAGAGGGCGTCTCGAAGGATGCACGGTGGTAATCCAAGTCCGAACCAACAGCTTCACAAGTCTTCGGCAAAAAGGCCCTGAATACTGGTGAACGCCATGCATGGACGCCTGCGCCGCCTAATCGTATAGGACTCGCGCCACGATCACCCCTCACCGCCGCCGCCAGGCCTGCGTGCGCCGGCTGAGTGCGCGCGAGACTCCCACGTGCAGCAGGCGCACGAAGGCGTTGGTGTAGAAGATCATCATGCCCATGGCCGCCGCTGGCGCGATGTCGCCCGCGTCATCCATGTTGAGCACGGCGACCGAGGCGAGCGTCGAGTCCGGACTGTAGAGGAAAACCACGGCCGAGACCGTGGTGAGCGCGTTGACGAAGAGATAGATCCAGATGTCGAGGATCGCCGGCAGGCAGACCGGCACCGTCACGCGGCCGAACACTTTGGTGAAGGGCTGCTTGAGCGAGGCCGAGACAGCCTCGAACTCGGCGTCCATCTGCTTGAGCGCCGTCACCGCGGTCAGGTGCGCGACCGTGTAGAAGTGGGTGATGGTGCAGACCACCAGGATCGCCATGGTCTGGTAGAGAAAGCTCAGCGGATTGGTCGGGTCGTTGAAGAAGAAGATGTAGGAGAGGCCCAAGACCATGCCGGGAATGGCCATGGGCATCATGGCGAGGAACTGGAAAGCCGAGCGGCCGCTGTTGAAGCCACGGCCCTTCTCGACCATGTAGGCGCCGACGAAGACGACCACCGTGCCGATGAAGGCGGTGTAGAGCCCCAGACGGATCGAGTTGCCGTAGGAATCCCAGCCGCCGCCGTCCATGACGTCGAAGTTGTAGTTGTTCAGGCTGAGGCTGAGGTCGTAGGGCCAGAACTTGATCAGCGCCGCATACTGGCAGACCGCCAGGATGCCGATGATGAATACGGCGATGGCGCAGCAACAGACCAGCATCAGCCGGTCGAAGCCGGGGTTCGGCTGGGGCTGATAAGGCACGGCGCGGGCCGACAGCAAGGCGACCTGCTTCTTCTGCACGATCCGATCGATCGAGAAGGCGATCATGGCCGGGATCAGGAGCACGACGCTCACCACCGCGCCCATCTCGAAGTTCTGCTGGCCGATCACCTGCTTGTAGATATCGACCGCCAGGACGTTGTACTGCCCGCCGATCACCTTGGGCGCGCCGAAATCGGTGATCACCAGGTTGAAGACGACGAAGGCTGCGGAGATCAGGCCGTAGCGGGCGCCCGGCAGCGTCACGGTCCAGAAGATCTTGGGCTTGGGCGCGCGCAAGGCCACGGCGGCCTCGTAGAGCCGGGCATCGGAGATCGACAGCGCCGTGATGATGATGATCAGAGCGTGCGGGAAGGTGAAGAACACGGCCGCGATCACGATGCCGATCGGCCCGTAGATCTCGGTCGGACCGTAGGCGCCGTTGATCAGGGCCTGCCACAGCCAGGCCACGTTGTCGGCCCCGAAGATGCTTTCCAAAATCTTCAAGACCAGGCTCTGCTTGCCGAAGAGATAGACCAGCGCGATGCCCGGCAGCAGCGAGGGCACCAGGATCGGGATCATGGCGACGGTCTTGAAGGTGCCCTTGAAGCGCATGCAGCTTCGGGTCAGGGCATAGGCGTAGAGGAAGGCAAGTCCAACCGTCACGACCGTGCTGACCGCCGCGATCAGAAGGCTGTTGTAGATCGATCGGAACAGCGCCGGCGTCGAGAAGTATTCGACGTAATTGCGCAGGCCCAGCGTCGCCGCAGGGCGGATCAGCACGCGCCGGAAATCGTTGCTCGTGAGCTCGACCCAGTCGCTGCCGGTCACCGCCTCGCCCTTGACGATGAAGCCGCCCGTCGTCTCCTGGCTGTTGCGGATGCGATAGAGGGTTGGCGCCTGGAAGCTGAAGTCGGGAAAGAGGTCGACCGGCGAGAAGCGGTCGTTGGCCGAGGCCGCGAGCTGATCGCGGGTCAGGATCTCCAGTTGCTCGGCCAGGGCGAGGGCCGTCACGGTCTCGCCCCACCCCGCGCCCTCGTCGACCTGAAGCTCGATGCGGTCGAGCTCGAAGGCGTAGGTCTCCGCCGACTTCGACATCATCGTGTAGAGCGGGAAGGCGAGCGTGATCAGCAGGTAAAGGCCGATCACGCCCATGAAGGCGCGCATGATCCAGTCGTCGCGCCCGAGCTTGGGCTTGACCAGAGGCGCAGCGCCGGGCTCTGCCCGGCCGCCCGGCAGAGTCAGGCTAACCATCGACCGCGGCGCCGGGATAGATGCGGATGCGCTCGCGCGGCATGACCACCGGCAGCGCCGCGCCCGGCTCGAGCGACAGGCGGCGCACCAGATTGATCGAGAGATCGGCGCGCAGACCTTCGGGCGGCACGCCCTCGCAGCTCAGATGGGCGCGATAGAAGGAGCCGAGGAACTCCATGCCCGCGATCTCGACCGGAAAGGCGTTCTCCTCGTCGCCCGCCACGCCTTGAACCAGTATGTCCTCGGGACGGATCGCCACCGTGACGTCGCTGCCCTGGTCGAGGCCGTCGGAGGCGCAGGCGAGCTCGACCGCGCCCAGGCGCACCTGTCCCGGCCCGACGACGCGTCCGGGCAGGAAGTTCATGGTGCCGATGAAATCGGCGACGAAGGCCGTCGCCGGCTCGCGGTAGATCTGCAGCGGCGTGCCCACCTGCTCGATCACGCCCTGGTTCATCACCACGATGCGGTCGGCCATGGTCAAGGCCTCTTCCTGGTCGTGGGTGACCATGACCGTGGTCACGCCGAGGCGGCGCTGCAGCGTCTTGATCTCGTGACGCAGGTGGACGCGGACCTTGGCGTCCAGGGCCGAGAGCGGCTCGTCCAACAGCAGTAGGCCCGGCGAGGTGGCCAAGGCCCTGGCCAGGGCGACGCGCTGCTGCTGACCGCCGGAGAGCTGGGCGGGATACTTGTCGCCCTGATCCGGCAGGCCGACCGTCTCCAGGAGTTCTCGCACGCGGCTTTCGATCTTCGGCTTGTCCACGCGCCGGTTCTCGAGGCCGTAGGCGACGTTCTTCTTGACGGTTAGATTGGGAAACAGCGCATAGGACTGAAACACGATCCCGAAGTCGCGCTCCGAGGGCGGCAGAGCGGAGATGTCGCGGCCAGACTGCTGCACGCTGCCGCGGGTCTGGATGTCGAGTCCGGCGATGGCGCGCAGCAGCGTCGTCTTGCCGCAGCCCGACGGCCCCAGGAAACAAACGAACTCGCCTTCATTGATGTCGAGCGAGATGTCGTCGAGGGCAGTGAAGTCACCGAAGCGCTTGGTGACCTGCCGGATCTCAAGATAGGCGGCCGGCATCGCCTCGCCGTTCGATCCGACCGGCTCGTTGGGCATCGCCTGGCTCATGCTACGGCCTCCCTGCAAAGGCTCGAGACCGAGGGTAACACCGTCTGCCGACGGCGAGAAAGCAACCGGCCGTCACCACATGCCGAGGTGACGGCCGGATGGTACTTCTCGTGCCGAAACAGTGACGCGCTTTAGCTCTTGGGCTCGGACTTGGCGTCGAAGCGGCTCTGCCACTCCTTGAGGATGGCCTTACGGTTCTTGGCCGACCACTCGAAATCGTTATCGATCATCGCCTCGACGATGCCGTCGGGGAAATGCTCGACCGGTTTGGCAAGCTCTGTGATGGCGATCACGGCGTAGCCCTCGTTGTAGAGCTTGTTCGCCTTCTCGGTGATCGACCAGTCGACCAGCTTCTTGGCGGCCTCGAGCTTGTCCGTGCCCCTGACGATGGCCGTGGCCTCCATGTCCCAGCCGATGCCCTCGGCGGGAACCACGATTTCGATCGGCGCGCCCTGGGCCTTGGACTTGGCCCCGCGGAAGGCGAAGGAGATGCCGATCGGGATCTCGCCCGCGGCGGCCTGCTTGCAGGGCTTGGAGCCCGAATGGGTGTAGTGGCTGATGTTGTCGTGCAGCTTGCCCATGTAGTCCCAGCCGCCGTCTTCGCCCTTCATCTGCAGCCAGCTCGAGACGCTGAGGAAGCCGGTGCCCGAGGAGTTGGGATTGGGCATGGCGAGATGGCCTTGATAGACCGGCTTGGTCAGATCCGCCCAGGAGGCCGGCAGCGGCAGGCCGTACTTCTTGGCCTCGACCGTGTTGTAGCAGATCGCCGAGACCCAGGCGTCCATGCCGGTCCAATAGGGCGGGTCGTCCTTGTCGACGAACTTCGGATCGAGCTTCTCGAGGCCGGCCGGGGCATAGGGCTCCAGCATGCCCTCGCCCTTCATCAGCAGGAGCGAGGTGGCGGCCAGGCCCCAGATCACATCGGCCTGCGGGTTGTTCTTCTCGGCCAGCAGCTTCGCCGTGACGATGCCGGTCGAATCGCGGACCCACTTGATCTCGATGTCCGGATAGTCCTCGTTGAAGGCGGCGGCGTAGCGCTTGAGGTCCTCGGCCTCGACGGCGGTGTAGACCGTCAGCTCGGTCTTGGCCCAGACCTGGCTCGAAATCAGGGCGACGGCAGCCGTCGCGATCATGCCGGTGGCAAACCGGCTCAAACGTGCTTGTCTCATGGATATCCTCGCTCCTTGCTGGTCTTTGCGGCGGCAGGTCTCGCCGATGGCGCGAGACCCGCCTTGCCTCTGCCCGCTTTATGCGGCGCTCTTATCCCACGAGACTGTTACGGTTTTAGACGCCCTGCGCAATTAGGAAAGCCGTCCAAGGGTCGGACCGAAGGAGACCTTGGCTTCGGAGGCTTCCACCTTGTCCCTGGCCCGCCGCTTCAGGCGGCTGCTCCGCAGCTCCCCCCGCTCATCGAGGATCGGGTAGGCGACCGACGTCAGGTGGGAGTTGATGCGCTTGAGGTCCCGCAGGATGTCGAGATGCAGGGCGCTGGTCTCGATGGTCTCGATAACGCCGCTGCGCAAGCGCTCGAAGTGCTGTTCGCTGCCCAAACGCTCCAGGTCGCGGAAGCGGTCCTTCTCGGCGATCAGCTTGCGCGCCGTGGCCGGATCGCCCGAGACGAAGACGCTCATGGCGAGCTTCATCTGGGCCATGACGCGCCCGTGCAGCGTCTCGATCTCGCGCCAGCCCTCGTCGGAGAAGCTCAGCTTGTGGCGGGCCTTCTTGGCCGCGAGCTCGAGCAGGTTCTTGTCGATGATGTCGCCGATGTGCTCCAGGTTCGTGGTGAAGGTCACCAGCTCGACCGAGCGCTGCCCCTCCTCCTCGTCGAGCTCGTCGCCGCTCACTTTGGCCAGGTAGAGCTTGATCTCCAGGTGCAGGCGATCCACCTCGTCGTCGAGCTTGGAGAGCTGGCCCAAGAGCTTGGTGTCGTCGTGGCGAAAGACCTCGATCGTCCCGCGCAGCATGGTCTCGACCTTGTCGGCCAGGTGCAGCACCTCGCGCGTCGCGCAGGCCAGCGCGACCGCCGGCGTGCCGATGGCCGAGCTGTCGAGGTACTTGGGCGCCGCCTCGCCCTCCGACTCCGCCGGCGCCGGGCAGAGGCGCTCCGTCAGCCGGGCCATGATGCCGGTCAAGGGCAGGAAGACCGCGGCCAGTGCCAAGTTGAAGGCCGTGTGGAAATTGGCGATCTGCCGGGCGGGATCGTCATCGAGGGCGGCGAGCAGCGGCATCAGGAAGTCGATGGCCGGCAGGACCGCCAGGGCACCCAAGAGGCGAAACAGCAAGTTGCCCAAGGGGATGCGCCGGGCTTGCGGCACGCTCTTGAAAACCAGCGCCAGCGGGATCAGCCCCGAGCCGACATTGGCGCCCAGCACCAAGGCGAAGCCGAGCCCCAAGGGAAGGACGCCGGTCAGCGTCAGGCTCATGATCAACAAGACCATCGCGACGCTGGAGTGGAAGAGCCACGTCAGCAAGGCGGCGAGCAGCACGGCCAGGACCGGGTCCGCCGCGAGCGGCGCCAGGACGACCTTGAGGGCCGCGCTGTCGCGCAGGGGATCGGAGGCCGCGACGATCAGCGCGAGCGCCAGCAGAAGCAGCCCGAGCCCGATCGCGACCCTGCCGAGATGCCGGCGCAGCGGCGCCTCGGAACTCATGAAGCTCGCCACGCCGATCAGGATCAGAAGCGGCGAGGCCCAGGCGAGGTCGAAGGAGAGAAGCTGCACGACCAAGGTCGAGCCGATGTCGGCGCCCAACATCAGGGCCAGGCCTGCGGAGACGGCGAGGAGGCCGCGCGAGGCGAAGGAGACCGCCAGCAAGGCGGTCGCCGTCGAGCTCTGCAGGAGAGCCGAAATCCCGACCCCGATGCCGAGCGCGGTCAAGCGGTTCCGGGTAAAGCGACCCAGGCTGCGACGCAATTCGGCCCCATAGGCGCGCATCACGCCGGTGCGCACCATGCGGGTCGCCCAAAGCAGCAGGGCCACCCCGCCCGCCAGATTCAAGATAAGCAAATGGCCTGACACCGGGCCTCGCCTCCTTGCCGTTGTGATGAGGTCTTCTTCCCGATATCAATCACATCCGCGATATCAGGACGCTCCCGCCCCGTCGATCTCGGGCGGGATGAAAGTGTCGACTCCGATTGTAATAAAAATGCAATGTGATTGTAACATTTCTTTCGTGCCACACCCTTTGCGTTTCGAACCTCGCGGGGCGCTCAACCTCGGCTAAACATTCGGATTGGAGGACGTGAGCGGGCCACGCCGCCATTGCGACGGTACGGACTAGGTCCCTAAAGTGTGCACACATCTTTTCTGTTGGGCCGGGCGAGCCCGGCATTGCACTGATTCTCTCACATCGGAAGGCTTGGCTTGTTTCTTTGGTCCGCTTCGCGGACGCCCCCCACCCTAACCCTCCCCCTCAAGGGGAGAGGGGAAATGTAAGCTAGCTCAATGCCCTATCTCCCTCCCCCTTGATGGGGGAAGGCTGGGGTGGGGGTGACGACGCCGCAGGCGTCACCAAAACAAGAAGTGTGAATCCCTCAGGGGCTAGCGCCCGAGGGCCCACTTGGCCTCACCCTCGGCGGCATGTCGAAACGGCAGGCGCAGGGTTGCGCAGGTGCCGGCCCCAAGGGTGCTGGTAATCTCAAGACCGCCACCCTGCATCTCGAGCAAGGACTTCGCGATCGCCAAACCGAGGCCGAAGCCCTCGGTCTGCCGGTCGGAGTCGTTGTCCACCCGCTCGAAGGGCCGCATCAGGCGCGGCAGCTTCTCCGGCGGGATACCGATGCCCGTATCGGTCACCGAAACCACGAGG
>JAKSDN010001250.1 GCA_022360075.1 Kiloniellales bacterium
ACGAAGCCGGCCCGGTTCGACGCCACCCTAACCGCGCAGCACGGCCAGGCCGTACTCCCGCGCGCCGTCCTCGAGCCAAAGCCAGAGGTATTCGGCGAAGCTGCGCAGGACGTAGAGGTCGTAGGCCGGTTCGTCGCTCACCTGGTGCAGGGTGACGCCGGCCTTGCCGAGCAGGCTCTGGGCGCATTGGCCGGGGCCGAACACCCGCGGGTGGAGGTCGAGCGGGCAGCCCTTGGCGATTAGGTCGCGGGCTTTGGGGCCGGCAACGTGCAGGCAGGTCCGGCTGTCGCTGACGTCGGTCACTGCGCCATGCTGACCCTGCAAGGCCTCGGCAAGCCGCTCTGCCATCTGCGCGCCGTCGCCCGGCGTGACGATCCACCACTCGTCGGGCCCCAGCCACAGCGCCGTGGTGTCGTCCTTGCCCGTGGTCGTGTTGGCCTTGACCGGCAGCGCGAAGCCGAGTGCGCCCTCGACGGCCGTGGCGAAGCCCTTGTCACCCGCCTTGCCGCGCAGCGTGACGATGCCGCGGAAGGGGCGCTCGGCCAGGGTCACGCCGGCCTCGCCGCGATCGTCCCCGGCGCGGCCCTCCAGGCCCAGGTCGGCGAGGGGGCTCTGCTGCAGATAGGCTTCAGGCACGGAGCCGCTCTCCTTCCAGGTCGTAGAAGAGGCTGTCGCCGATCCGGCAGGCGATGGTTCGGCCGTCCTCCAGCGGGGCATAGACGACCTCGTCCTTGCGCGCGCGCCCGCCCTTGACCAGGGCGAGGGCGATCGAGCGCTCCAGGTTCGGGCTGTAGTAGCTCGAGGTGACGTGGCCGATCATAGGCATGGGCGGCTGCGACAGCACCCGCTCGACCAGCTGTGCGCCCTCGGGCAAACGCTCGTTGGGGTTCTCGGTCAGCAGGCCGACGAGCTGCTTGCGGTCGGACTTGCGCATGTCGCTGCGCGCGAGCGAGCGCTTGCCGATGAAGTCCTTTTTCTTCGAGACGATCCAGTCCATGCCGAGGTCGATCGGCGTGACCGAGCCGTCCGTCTCCTGGCCGACGATGATGTAGCCCTTCTCGGCGCGTAGCACGTGCATAGCCTCGGTGCCGAAGGGTGTGATGTCGTACTTGCGCCCGGCCATCATCAGCGCCTGCCAGAGCGCGAGGCCGTAGCGCGCCGGCACGTTGATCTCGTAGCCGGCCTCGCCGGTGAAGGAGACCCGGAAGACCCGCGCCGGCAGGCCGGCCACCTGTCCCGCGCGCCAGGTCATGTGCCCGAAGGCCTCCGGCGACAGTTCGATGTCCGTGGTCAGCTCCGCCATCAAGCGCCGGGCGTTGGGCCCGGAGATGGCGGCGGTCGCGTAGTGCTCGGTGACCGAGGTCAGGAACACCTTCATTTCCGGCCATTCGGTTTGCAGCCATTCCTCCAGATGGGCCAGCACCGGCCCGGCGTTGCCGGTCGTCGTGGTCATGAGGAAGTGCTGCTCGCCGAGGCGCGAGGTCACGCCGTCGTCCATGACCATGCCGTCCTCGCCCAGCATCAGGCCGTAGCGGCACTTGCCGACCTCGAGCTTCGACCAGGCATTGGTGTAGACCCGGTTCAGGAACGCGGCGCTGTCCGGTCCCTGGATGTCGATCTTGCCCAGGGTCGAGGCGTCGAGGATGCCGATCGACTCGCGGCAGGCCCGCACCTCACGGTTCACCGCCTGCTGCTTGGTCTCGCTGGCGCGTGGATAGCAGAAGGGCCGCTTCCACTGCCCGACGTCCTCGAAGACCGCGCCGTTGGCCGCGTGCCAGCCGTGCATCGGCGTCTTGCGCACGGGATCGAGCAGGTCGTCGAGGTCGCGCCCGGCGATCGCCCCAAAGGTGACCGGGGTGTAGGGCGCACGGAAGGTGGTCACGCCGACCTCGGGAATGGTCTGGCCGAGCTCTTGGGCGACGATGCCGATGGCATTGACGTTGCCGGTCTTGCCCTGGTCGGTGCCCATGCCGGTGGTGGTGTAGCGCTTGACGTGCTCGATCGAGCGATAGCCCTCGCGCAGCGCCAGCATCAGGTCGGCGGCCGTCACGTCGTTCTGGAAGTCGTGGAACAGCTTGCCGCCCTGGCCTAGCGGCTTGTCGGAGGGCAGGCGCCAGATCCAGCGCGCCGGCAGGAAGCCCTCGTCGTTCTCCGAGGCCGGCTTCTTCTTGCGGCTGCGCTTGCGAACCCCTGCGCCGGCCGCGGCCTTCTCGCCGGCGGCGTAGCCTTCGACCAAGCAGCCGGCCAGGCCAAAGCGGCCGTTGGCGGCGCCCGCGCAGGCCATGCCCCGCGGCTGTTCGGCCGGCAGGAAGCAGCCGAGCTCGTCCGACCAGGCGAGCTTGCCGCGGGCCTGGGAGAGCATATGCACGGTCGGGCTCCAGCCGCCCGACATGGCCACGAGATCGCAGTCGAGGCTCTCGCCGCTGCCGTAGATCCGGCTGGCGCTGCTGTCCAGCGGCGCGACCTTGACTCCCGTGACGCGCTTGCCGCCCGTGGTGCCGATGACGGCATGGGACGAAAGCACGTTGATGCCGGCGGCCTCGGCCCGGTCGGTCAGCGCGCCGTCGGGGGCTTCGCGCAGATCCACCACGGCCGCGATCTCGACGCCGGCGGCGCGCATGTCGAGCGCCGCGCCGTAGCCGCTGTCGTTGTTGGTGAAGACCACGGCCCGCCGTCCTGGCCTGACGCCATAGCGGTTGACGTAGGTCTGGCAGGCGCCGGCCAGCATGATGCCGGGCCGGTCGTTGTCGGCGAAGACTAGAGGCCGCTCGATCGCGCCGCTGGCGAGCACCACCTGCTTGGCGCGCAGCTTCCACAGCCGGTGCCGGGGCAGCGCCTCGGGCGGGCTCTCCAGATGGTCGGTCACCCGCTCCAGAAGAGCGAAGTAGTTGTGGTCGAAATAACCGTAGGCGACCGTGCGGGTCAGGACCCGCACCTCTTCGAGGCCGGCCAGCTCCGCCTCGGCATCGGTGACCCATTCGAGAGCCGGCTTGCCGTTGACGCTCTCGGCCGCGAGCCCGGCCAGGGCGCCACCGAGACGCTGGTCCTGCTCGACCAGGAAGACCCGGGCGCCGCTGCGCCCGGCGGCCAGCGCCGCCGCCAGGCCGGCCGGCCCGGCGCCGATCACCAGCACGTCGCAGAAAGCATGGGTCTTGTCGTAGCGGTCCGGGTCGCGCTCGCTCGGCGACTTGCCCATGCCCGCAGCGTGGCGGATCGCCTCCTCGTAGCGCATCCAGAAGGAGGCCGGCCACATGAAGGTCTTGTAGTAGAAGCCGGCGGGCAGGAAGCGGGAGAACGCGTTGTTGACCGTGCCGACGTCGAACTCGAGCGTCGGCCAGCAGTTCTGCGCGCGCGCGATCAGTCCCTCGATCAGCTCGAGCTGCGTCGCGCGGATGTTGGGATCGGTGCGCGGGTCCTCGCCGACTTGGACGACCGCGTTCGGCTCCTCGGCGCCGGCCGAGAGGATGCCGCGCGGCCGGTGGTACTTGAAGCTGCGGCCGACCAGGTGCACGCCGTTGGCCAGCAGCGCTGAGGCCAGCGTGTCGCCGGCATAGCCCTGGTAGGGCCGGTCGTTGAAGCGGAAGTTGAGCGGCCGCTCGCGCTCGATCAGCCCGCCCTCCGGCAATCGGAAGCTCTGTGCCATGGGGGATTCCTAGGCTTTCGTCGCGAGCGTATGAACGCCAGGGACGCGCTGACCGCTGCGCATGTCGAGCTCTGGATCGAGGCCGTGCGTCCTTCGAGACGCCCGCTGTCGCGGGCTCCTCAGGATGAGGTCTTTTCTTAATGCCATCAGAGATTTACCTCATCCTGAGGAGCGCCCGAGAGGGCGCGTCTCGAAGGACGCACCCTCGAGGTGCGGCGCAACGTCGATCCGTCGCCTGACGGTGCCGAGTTCATCCGGTCCCCGCCCATCACAGATAGTCCCGCTCGGGCAGCTTGGGCGATTTCTTGCCCATCTCGTAGGCGCCGAGGATCTCATAGGTGACCGTGTCGCGGGCCAGGTTGAACCAGCGCCGGCAGCCGTGGCTGTGGCACCAGCGCTCCAGGAACACGCCCTTCACGTTGCTCTGCATGAAGACGTAGTCGGCCCATTCGGCGTCGCTTAGGGCGTCCGGTTCCGCCGGCCGGGCGATATGGGCTTCGCCGCCATAGGAGAACTCCGACTCGTCGCGCTCGCCGCAATAGGGGCAGGGGATCAGCAGCATGCCTGGAATTCCTCAGTGCGCGACGGCCGCGGCGCCGTGCTCGTCGATCAGGTGCCCGGTCGTGAAACGATCGAGGGCGAAGGCCTCGTTCAGGGCGTGCGGCCGGTCCCGGGCGATGGTATGGGCGAAGACATGGCCCGAGCCGGGCGTCGCCTTGAAGCCGCCGGTGCCCCAGCCGCAATTCATATAGAGGCCCTCGACCGGGGTTTTGGAGATGATCGGGCTTGCGTCCGGGCAGACGTCGACGATGCCGCCCCACTGGCGCAGCATGCGCACGCGCCGGAAGAGCGGGAAAAGCTCGCAGACCGCGGCCAGGGTCTCCTCGGTGACGTGGAAGGAGCCGCGCTGGCCGTAGCCGATGTACTTGTCGACGCCGGCGCCGATCACCAGCTCGCCCTTGTCGGACTGGCTGATGTAGGCGTGCACGGCGCCCGACATGACCACGCAGTCGATCACCGGCTTGAGCGGCTCGGAGACCAGCGCTTGCAGTGGCACGCTTTGCACCGGCAGGCGGAAGCCCGCCAGACCGGCCATCACGCCGGAGTGCCCGGCGGTCACGATGCCGACCTTGTCGGCCCCGATCAGGCCCTTGCCGGTCTCGACCCCTTGGATGCGGCCATTGCTGATGCGAAAGCTGGTGACCGGGCATTCCTGGATGATGTCGACCCCCAGCGCGTCCGCGGCCCGGGCATAGCCCCAGGCCACGGCATCGTGCCGGGCCGTGCCGCCGCGCCGCTGCAGCGAGGCGCCGAGCACGGGATAGCGGCCGTTCTCGCGCAGATCGATGATCGGGCAGAGCTGCTTGATCTGGGCCGGGGTCAGGAACTCGGAGTCGACGCCGTTCAGGCGGTTGGCGTTGATCCGCCGCGACAGCTCGCGCAGGTCGTGCTCGTTGTGCGCCAGGTTCATCACCCCGCGCTGGCTGAACATGACGTTGTAGTTGAGCGCCTGGGAGAGGCCCTCCCAGAGCTTGAGCGCGTGCTCGTAGAGCGCGGCGGACTCGTCCCAGAGGTAGTTCGAGCGCACGATCGTCGTGTTGCGCCCGGTGTTGCCGCCGCCGATCCAGCCGCGCTCGACCACCGCGACGTTGCGGATGCCGTGCTCCTTGGCCAGGTAGTAGGCGGTCGCCAGCCCATGGCCGCCGCCGCCGACGATCACCACGTCGTAGGCCGGCTTGGGCTCCGGGCTGCGCCAGGCCACGGGCCAGTCCTCATGGTGGCTGAGCGCGTTGCGCGCCAGGCTGAAGATCGAGTAGCGCGGCGTCATCCGAAGGCCTCCCCAGCCCCCTCTTACCTTGGCAAGGCACCCGATCCGGGTCCGTTTCGCGGCCGGGTTTCGATCGGGATCTTGGTTCGGAAATTACATCAGCCGCCGCGGATTTCAACGTTTCGATCCGCGCCGGATCGCGGCTGGTCGTGCTCCCGGCGGCGCCTGAGAGCAGCCGAGGCACGCTCGCGCGGCTTTCCAATCTCCGCCAAGGATTTTTCGATTCACGACATGTTCGGACTTATGCCAGACTTTGTGCTTTCGCGCGCCGCTTGGGGGAGAAGGGCGCGGGCCTGGGAGGGCCGGGAATGTTCGGAAGCAGGCCGCGAGAGCTGCCGCAGAGGATCGGCTTGGTGCTGATCCCGCAATTCTCGATGATCGCCTTAACCTCGGCCATCGAGCCCCTGCGCCTCGCCAACCGGGCGAGCGGCCAGCCACTCTACGCCTGGACGCTCTACTCCGTGGACGGCCACCCGGTGACCGCTTCGAACGGCGTCGCGCTGCACCCGGAGGGCGACCTGGAGGCGGCCGCGGCCTGCCGCACGATCATGCTGTGCAGCGGGGTCGACGTGACCCGATTCGACGACAAGCGTCTGACGTCGTGGCTCAGGCGCGTGGACCGCAGCGGCGCCGATATCGGCGGCCTTTGCACGGCGAGCCACATCCTCGCCCGCAGCGGCCTGCTCGAAGGCTATCGCAGCACCATCCACTGGGAGAACCTGGCCGGCTTCATGGAGGACTTTCCGGAGCTCGACATCTCGGCCGAGCTCTACGAGATCGACCGCAACCGCTTCACCTGCGCCGGCGGGACGGCGGCGATCGACATGATGCTCTACCTGATCGCCGCCCAGCACGGCCACGAGCTGGCCGCGGCGGTTGCCGACCAGTTCATGCACGAGCGCATCCGCGACCAGCACGACCATCAGCGCATGGCCCTGCCGGCGCGCCTCGGCGTGCGCCATCCCAAGCTGCTGGGCGTGATCGAGCTGATGGAGGCGAATCTGGAGGAGCCGCTCAGCCGCGCCGATCTCGCCCGCGCGGCCGGGCTCTCGACCCGCCAGCTCGAGCGGCTGTTCCGCAAGTATCTCAACCGCTCGCCGGCGCGCTATTACCTGGAGCTCAGGCTCAACCGGGCACGCCTGCTGCTCTTGCAGACCAACATGTCGGTGATCGACGTGGCGCTCGCCTGCGGCTTCGTTTCGGCCTCGCACTTTTCCAAGTGCTACCGCGACCATTTCGGCCGCACCCCGCGCAAGGAGCGCGGCCTGCCGCCCGGCATGCCGCTCGACCCGACGCTGGTGCAGGTGGCGGCGGACTGAGAGGTGGCTCGACCCCTCGAATTGTCAGCCTCGGGCTTGGCGGGAGCGTGATTTCGCGAGGGGTAGGAGCGCAAGGCGCCGCATCGCCACGCTTTCGCAGCGCCGCTTCTACGTCCACACGGCTGACCTACGCTACGGGGACTCTTCAACTTGGTCTTGCTCGAAGCCACGGTCACGGGCTTTCCGGACCTCGGCAAACTGCACCCAAGCTCGCCGATCGAACGGCCTCGCGGGCTGTTTCACCGACGATCCAGCCTCCCTGCGCGGCTATGCCGAAAGCCTGGACCTACTCGCAGAACCTTCACAGGCCCGCGACATAGGCGCCGCAACGTGCAACGCGGTCGCGCATCTATTTCCACTCACCAAGTTCGTCCGCGCCCTGCGCGCCGTGATCGAGACGGCAAAGTGATGCTGGCGCGAGCGCCAAAAACGACAAGAAAGGCTGGCTTGTCTCTCTAAGGTTCATTGACATACAACCTGTCGGATGTCGCGAATATCGACGGCATGCTGTTTCAAGATATTGGTTTTGGTCTCAGCTCCTGATCTAAGGTCAGAAATGGAGACTGAGTGATTTATGAGTTCGACGCTTTGTCCGTTCAGTATCTCTTTGACACGCGAATTCTCTGTCTGTTCTGATCTAGCTCTTATCATGTCAAGCGCCTCTTGTATCTTGGCCTGTATCTCTCTGAAAGAAGTGGAAACGAGGGTGTCATAGTCAGAGATCTCCGATACTAATACATCTGCACGCTCGACTGAAAAACCGCAAACTGTCTCACCGGCGTTGGCGAGATTTTCGAACTCATTTAACGAGACCTGTAGGTCGCTCTCAGCAGCTTCGAGGCTTGATTTGACCTCATCGGTCTGACGCCGCGTATCAAAGTTCCCCCCATACCTGACTTCCGCGGCGATCAGGTCGAACCGAGGAAGTCGTTTGACGGCTAGATCGAGTTTATTGGTTGAAACGAAGTTTCTAGGGTCGTTGTTCGCGAGTTCTGGGTCTGAACTGATTAGTTCGACCAGCTCTTCAGAAACACGCGTACTCCCAATTACCCCTCTATCCCGTCTGTATTCAACGATAGCTTGACGCGTTTGGACATCATAAACGCCAGTCATATCGCCGTCGAAGAAACCAAGAATTCCCAATCCGCGCTGAACGACGCTGACGGATTCGGCCAACTCTCCTACCTGATCGCCGCCCGCCCCGTCAGAGGTTCGGGTTTCCCCTTCGAGGCGTTCGAGCATAGCCTCGGTGAGATCCGGCTCGTCCGCAATCCCCAGGTCAAGGTAGTAGGTCCGGATCGCGAAATCTGTTTGCGGACCGGCGAGCCCATCGATCTTTCCGCCATAGTATCCCAATCGGCTGAGCTCTTTCTGGATGGAGCGAATCAGCGTCCTTTGCCCCTGGTCAACCTTGGTAGCACGCGCCGACTTCCCCAAGGCCTGATCTATATGATCAATCAGGGAATTGTCGATGTAGCCGGACACAGGAAGATTCGCAATCGACTGGTAGAACCGAATGGCTCCTTTAGTTTCATCACTGACTTTACCGTCAACCGGCCCCGGATCAAACCCGCGCTCGGCAAGAAATCGCTCTACTTTCAATATGATATAGGGGGAGTCGAACGCGTCTCCAGACGCGCCTGAGGAGAACGCAGCGATCCCGAGCGCGAATCCAACTATGACCAAGTTCGGCACAAGGTTCCGAAAGTGCATTAGAGCCCCTCTGCTTCAACGACGCGGCCTCCTTAGGCGAGAAATACTGCACTCAGCGTTCTCATTGAACAAGAGATGAGCTCCGGCGTGGGCAAAAAGCCAATCGCTCATAGAGGAGCATGCCGTGATGCGTGTCTCAGCAAGCCAGCTCAAGCGAGGCAAATGCCGGTTCCAACTAGTTTGTGTTGGGTGTACAATCTAAGTGACATTGCAACCAAAAGTGGGAGGTCGCAAGCGATGTGGCAGCTACGTAGGCCGCAAACGCGGAGTATCATCGCCGCAGCAGTCATCTTGACTCTAGGGACGCCTGCCTTTGCCGAGGTCATCAATCCGATGATCGATTACGAGGAGCGTATGAACGCTCTCCGATCGCGCGTGAGCTCACTTCAGGATTCCTCTGCCTCCCTGACCTCCGACCTCGAAAAACTGCAAGACAACAAGCTGCAGCATGCCCAGCAGTTCGTCGATCTTGCAATCGAGATGGTATCAGAGTTGATCAAGGATGCGCGCCCCGACTCTCCGCTAAATCGTGCGATTGACAAAGCCCTCTACTGGGCTCAGTCGCACAAGGAGAGAGTTTCTGCCGACACCACTCTGGACACTGCCGATCGTCATCAGCTCGAATCGGAATGGCAGAAGGAGATCAATGAGATGATAAGGGCGCGGGCGGAGATCGAGGAGGCCTATGATCGCTTGGAAGCAGAGCTCGCCAATCTCTCCAACAGAAGTAGGCTTGTTTCAGAGTACAGTCTCATTAACAATATGAAGCTTGTTCGAAAGCAGATGGATTCATTCGCCCGCGACTTGAATGGGCTTGCAGATTATCTTGAGAAACTGGCAAATACCCCAGACAGTAGTCCAACTGAAAGCAGCACTTAGCAAGTCCCCAAGGAACGGTGTCGGCCCGACCGCCAGCCGAGAAGACCGCTGCGACGCGCTGGTCCCTCGTTTGGAAGACCTGCTCAGGCGTTGCAGGCTTCGTCGCATTTCTCTCGACGTCTGCGCTGTTGGTCCTCAACTGGGACGTCGCTCTGAGAAAGGCTGAGTGTATGTTTCGGAATTGCGGTGAGCCACTGCAAAAAAAGAAGACGCCCTCCACGATTCGATCACTTACGGGAGAGTGGCAAATTTTGTTCGAGGACAGAGTCTACACCGGCTGTTTGACTGGCAACACAAGAATTGGTTTTGAGGGTACTCTTTATGATAATAGAATTAATAAATCAGAGAGTATCGATCTTCATTATAACAACTCTAGTAACAAAACGTTTTACACAATGAAGATGAACAGTGATTTCGAGCACGGGTTTATAGCTATCGATCACATCGATTTGCCGACAGTTACGGCAACTGCAGCGCCGACAGGTCGTTCAGTCAATAGAACAGTTGTATTCGAGAAACTAGACGACGTCTGTCGTGTGCCAAATTGACGCCTGCCTTCTCTAACTTGCCAAATCGCTAAAGGTCAAAGAGTTCCCGAGAACCGGGTTGGCCAGGCGCAGAAAGTACGACAGTCAAATCAGACCATGTGTTCAGATCCCTTGTCAGTTCTGCGGAAGGGGGCCTCTCACATAGAGACCTGCAGCTCCTCCAGATAAGCCCTGATCCGCTTGGCGTTGGCGCCGAGATCGGACTGGCCGACCCGCGAGGCCGAGCGCAGGTCGAGCCGCGTGCCGCTCCCGACCGGCCGCAGGCGCACGATCACGTCGTCCTTGAAGCCGAACCAGAAGCTGGTCGCCACGGCCTCGATACGGCCTTCCTCGGGCGCCTGCGCGACGATCTCCCAATCCATGGCCTCGGCGGTGCGCAGCGCCAGCGCGAAGGCTTGCGCGGGCGCGAGCGCGAGTTGCAGCGATTTGAGGTCCGGATAGCCTTGGCGCTGCTGGGCGGCGATCTCTTCACCGCCGTAGGCGATGTCGTTCTCGCCGGGCTGGCGCAAGGCGACCGCGGCCACGAAGGCCGGCGGGTCCGCCGTGTCGGTGGTGATGTCGTGTATGAAGGGCAGGGCTTCGGCCGTGGCGCGCATCTGCAAGGGGATCGCCAGCATCCCGGCCGAGAAGGCCAGGGCGATCAGCGACAGCAGGCGATGTCTGCGCGGCGGAAAGAACGAGGCGACGAGCGCGGCGATCGAGAGCAGGGCCGCGCCGATGGCGAGATAGGGTGCGACGCCGGCAAAGAATCCGAGGCCTTCGGTCCAATGCACCAGCCCGAACTTGACCGCCAAGGCCGAACCCGGAAGGGCGAGGGAGGCTAGGATTGCAATCGCGATGGCGATCAGGATCAGACGATGACGCATCTTTCCCTCAAAAAGCCGCGGTATGGTCCTCGCCTCGTCAGTCGCTCGACGGAAAGGGCACTTGAATTAAGCTCATGCGGTCGCTTCGATCACGGGGCAAAGTTGGAGCAGGAGACGAAACCATGAGATGGACCCTGATCACAGGCATGATTATCCTGGCCTCCATGTCGTCGACGGCGAAATCCCAGGTCGAGTACCTGACCCGTGAAGACTCGGTGTTCAAGAAGTTCGACCTTCCCTTTTCAGAGGCGGTGCGGGTCGGCGACACACTCTACCTCTCCGGGCAGATCGGCACCAAGCCCGGCACAATCGAATTGATCGAGGGCGGCATCGGCCCGGAAACGCGTCAGACGATGGAGAATATCCGGACGGTGCTGGAGGCCAACGGTTCGAGCCTCGACAGTGTCGTCAAGTGTACGCTGATGCTCGCCGACATCGCCGAGTGGCGCGAGGCGAGCGAGGTCTACCGCGGCTTCTTCACGGAAAGGCTGCCCGCGCGCAGCGCCTTTGCGACGACCGGCCTCGCGCTGGGCGCCCGGGTCGAGATCGAGTGCCTAGCCTATGTCGGAAAGGACTGAATTGGCGAGACGCTGATCACGCGTTTCGTGCCGGATGCTAGTGGTTCGACTCCGACATTCCGATCCCGGAACGTCGGGCCGTCCCACTAGGTGGATCTTTGATTGGGTTCAATTCTGGTCGACACTTGATCCAATTTCATCGGAC
>JAKSDN010000024.1 GCA_022360075.1 Kiloniellales bacterium
GCCGAGCCTTTGCCAAAACGGCAGGTCGGCGATTCCAACGACGATGCCGCGCGGGAAGAACAGCATCACGATGACCAGAAGCGCGCCGATGATCACCAAGGCGTATTGGTTGCCTTGCGAGGACAAGGTGAAGTTCAGCCAGTTGAGCGCGAAGGTGGAGATCATGACCGCGAGCAGGCTCTCGCGTCCGCCGACCGCCACCCAGATCACGGGTAGCGCGGCCTGTAAGAGGCCGAGCTGCGAGGGCGTGATGTAGTTGCCCCACTGGACGTAGAGCAGGCCGCTGACGCCGGCCAGGACGGCGGCCAGCACGAAGGTGACCAGCTGCCGCGCCCGGATGTCGTAGCCCAGCAGCTCGGTCCGCAGCACGTCCTCGCGGATCCCCAGAAGCACCTTGCCGTGATGCGAGTTCACCAGCATACGGGTCCCCAGGTAGCAGACGAGCACCAGGCCGAGGGTCATGAAGTAGAAGGGATAGCCGGTGAACATCAGGCCGGCGACCTGGAACCAGGGGATGCCGGTCATGCCGTTGTAGCCGCCCAGCAGGACGGTGCCGATGCGCCATTGATAGCCGGCGGTCTGGCCGAGGAAGGTCTCGAGCAGCAGCGTCAGCACCAGGGTCAGGATCGGCACGATCCACATCTGGACCCGGGCATAGAACACGAAATAGCCGAAGACCGCGGCCACGAGCGCGCAGGCGGCGAGGGCGCCGACCACGCCCAGCGGGGTGCCCCAGGGATTGGCCATCATGTTGCCGGCGATGATGCCGTAGACGTAGCCGGCGATCCCGAAATAGGCGACCTGGCCGAAGCTGAGGATGCCGCAATAGCCCCAGAGCAGGCAGAGGCCCAGCGCCATGGGAATGTTGAGCAGGTAGAAGGCGACGTTGGTGGCGCGGAACTCCGAGACCTGCGTCGGATAGAGCAGGAAGCCGATCACGAACAGGCAGAAGACGAACCAGAACAGCCGCGACTGGCCGATGTCTTCCGGTCCGGTGACGAGCTCGAGAACGCGCTTCATGGCTCAGGCGAAGCGGCCGCGCCGGTCGATGAGGCGCTGCAGGAAGGCCGAAACGCCCGAGGGCATCAGGCGGATGATCAGGAGCGCGGCGAGCAGCAGCGCGACGACTCCGAGGAAGGCGCCGAACACCAGACCCACCGGCGTTTGCACGAAAGACAGCAGCAGGCTGCTGCCGACCGCGCCGGCGATCACGTTGGCCGCGCCGCCGACCACCACGGTGATGAAGGCCGGTGCTACGAACTGCGTGCCCATGAAGGGGGCGATCGAGGTGGTCGGCGCCAGCAGCGCGCCACTCAAGCCGCCGAGGCCGGCGCCGAGGCTGAAGGTCAGCAGATAGACGCGGCTCGTGTTGACCCCGAGGCTGCGCGCCATCTCGGCGTTCTGCATCGTCGCGCGGGCCTGCAGGCCGAACGCGGTCTTCTGATAGAGCCACCAGAGCGCGAAGACCAGGACCACGCAGAGCGCGATCATCATCAGCCAATAGCCGGACAGCGAGTACTGGCCGATCGCGTAGGAGCCGCCGGGAATCGCGATCGCCGGCATGAAGGGCCCGAAGACCAGCAAGGTCCCCTGGCTGAGAATCAAACTGATCCCCCAGGTCACCACCAGGGCGCCGAGCTCGCGGCCGTAGAAGCGGCGGATGACCAGGCGCTCCAGAAACGCGCCGAAGACCGCCGTGACGAAGAACGCGAGCACGACGCCGACCGGAAAGGGCAGGCCCGCCTGCACCGCGATCGTGGCGACATAGGCGCCGATCATCATCAATTCGCCGTGGGCGAGATTGATGATGTTCATCATCCCGAGGATGACGATCAGGCCGAGGGAGCAAAGGAACAGGAACGCTGCGTTGGTCCCGAGCTGATAGATCACACTCGCGGTAAGCGCCAATCCTTCCATCTTGCCGGCTTGCTCCCTGTCCCGCCTTGTGCGCTGGGGTCGAATTTATCTTAGCACCGGCCAGGCCGGAATCGGCTAGGACGACGGCCGGCCTGGGCCGACCGCCGTCCCGCGTCGACGAACCTACTTCGCGAACATGCTGAAGAAGGGATCCTCGTCGGGGATGTACTGCTTGTACTCCGGATGGCGCACCAGGTTGACGCCGAGCCGCTGTAGCCACCAGCCCTCGATCATCGGCCAGTCGGCCACGAAGCTTACGTTGTGGTCGGCATCGGCCTTGGCCATGCGGATGTAGTGCGAGCAGTGATGGGTAGCCGGCTCCAGGAACACCGAGCCCTCCGGCGCCTCGATCGCCCAGCCGGCCTCCAGGGTGCGGCGTACCGTCTCCTGATCCGTCGTGCCGGCCAAGCGCACGGCCTTGGCGTAGAGATGGATCGAGAAGTAGGTGTTCTGCGCCATCTGGCCGATATAGGGGTCGTCGGGGAACATCTCGTACCAGCGCTTCACGAAGGCCCGGTTCCGCTCGGTCGGGATTTCCTCCATGTAGTTGATGGCGTTGTGCATCTGATTCAGCGCCGGCGGCTGGAAGCGGCGATGCTCGTAGCCCTGCGCCATGTTGACGGTGGAGGCCATGGGATACTCAAGGCCGGCCGCCGCGGCTTGCGGATAGTAGTTGGCGTGGTTTTGGCCGACGAGCAGGGTCATGACCCAGTCCGGCTTGGCCTGCTGGACGCGCGAGATCACGGTGCTGAACTCGGACACGCTGAGCGGCACGAACTCCTCGTCGATCACTTCGCCGCCGACCAGCGGAGCGAAGGCCTTGCACCAGGCCGCAGTGAGCTGGCCGAAGTTGTAGTCGGCGGCGATCGTGTAGCAACGCGGGCCGAACTGCTTGACCATGTACTCCATGACCGGGATCACCTGCTGCTCCGGAATCGCACCGGTGCAGAAGGTGTGGTAGTCGGCGACGCCGCCCTCGTACTGGTTGGTGTAGAAGTAGAGCTGCTTGAACTGGTCGACGATCGGCCGAATCGCCTCGCGCTCGGCGCTGGCGAAGCCGGCAACCAGAACGTCGACTTCGTCTTCCTGGATCAGCCGGCGCGTGAGCTGCTGCCAGAGCGCGTTGTTCGACTGCCCGTCGGTCGCGAGCAGCTCGACCTCGCGGCCCAGGATCCCGCTCTCGCCGGAGGGCACCAGGATGTCGTCGTCCTCGGCGAAGACGAAGCCGGCGCCGTTCTTCTCGCCGCCGTCATGGACGAAGGCCAGGTCCTTGTCGCCCTTCGTCATCAAGGGTGCCTGCGTGGCATGGGTGCCCATGGTGCCCAGGCCGCCGGAGCCGACCGGGCCGCCCTTGAGGGTCATGCCTTCGTTGATCTCCTTCACGGCCAGCTTGGCGGCATGGTCCTTTTGGATGCCGTAGACCGACAGGTTGCCGGACAGGTCTTCGATGTGGCCGATCTTGACCGCTCCGCCTTCCTGAGCCTTGGCCCTGCGGATGTTCGGCAGGACGGTCGCGGCGGCCACGCCGGTCGCCGCGGCGCCGGTCATGAACTCCCGCCTGTCGATGCCCGATGCTGGGCCGTCCGTTCGCTCCCCGACGCCCGCCGGGCGCGAGGTGCTCTGCTCGACGGAAGTCTGCTTTTTGCGTGTCATGGTCCAACTCTCCCTGTCACTTCCCGTTGCGTTGCTGTCGCCTGCCCCGATTGTCGGTGCAGAGCGGCGTCGCGTTGGGCCACGTGCGGCCTAGCGCGACGTTCTCCTCCCAGGGACCTCCCCGCTTTCCAGTAGGGTTTCGCGTTCGGTCACGATGAGCTCGCTCAGGGCCTCGACGGTCATGCGCCGGTTCATGCTCTTGCAGCGCAGCAGCCGATAGGCCTCCTCGTCGTCGATGCCGAACTGCTCCATGAGCGCGAGCATGGCCTTGAACACCACGGCGCGGGCCTTGGCGCGCTGCGTGAGATCGCTGATCGCGTCCTTCAGGCCCCGTTGCGTCTCGAAACTATGGAATGCGATCGCGAGCGCGCTGAACACGCCGGTCGAGCCGATCGGCTTGATGAGATAGGCGGCGGGCGCCTGCGAGAGCATCCACTCGATGCGCCCGGGCGCTTCCGAGCCCATCATCGCGATGAGCGGGATCGGCGGCGGGCCGGGCCGCCAGGCGAACAGCCCGTCGTAGCCGAGGTCGGCGTCGAAGAAGAGGACGTCGAAGTCCTCGGCGGTCACGCCCTCGACCGGCCAGCGCAGGTCGACGATCAGGCCCAGGCTCTCGAGCTGGCGGACCAGCGTGTCGCTGTTGGCGTCGCGCCGGTGCAGCACCAGGCATCTCTGGCCGCGGAAGTTGGGAAGGCGGGAGCGCATCACTTGACCACCTTCAAGTTGGGCCGATGCGAACCGTCGGCCGGCTTGGCGCCGGCGCGCAGGCCCTCGAAGAAGCGCTGGCTGTCGAAGCGCACGAGGTAGGGATCGGGTTTAACCGGCTGCTCGGCCGAGCGAATGATCTCGAAGCCGCCGACCGCGGTCGAACGGCCGAGCGACGGCGTCAGATAGCTGTGGTTGTTCTCCGGATCGATGCGCACGGGGCCGTGCGGGGCGTCGAACTTGCAGGCATAGACGGCCTGCTTGATCTGCTCGATCTCCGTGGACTGCGCCTGACGGATCGCCTGGGCCAGCAGGATGATCGCGATGTAGGAGGCCTCGGCGTCGGCGGAGGTCACCTTGTCCTGGCCGAAGCGCGCCTTGAAGCGCGAGACGAAGGCGCGGTTCTCGGGCCGCTCGAGACTTTGGAAGTAGACGCTGCAGGCGATGTGCCCGCCGGCCGCCTCGCTGCCGATCGACAGAAGCTCGGGCTCCGATAGGGTGCAGCTCGTCACCGGGATTTCACGCGGATGATCCGCCGTTCGTCCCCGTCCGGAGGCGTGATAGCTGCGCAGAAACGCGTAGGAGGACTCGCCGATCAGCGTGTTGAAGATGAAGTTCGGCTTGGTGTCCTCGATCTCGTTTATGAAGTGCTGAACGTCGGTCGAGCCGACCGGGAGGTATTTCTCCGCAACCACGCTACCCAGGCAGGCCTGGACGATCTCGCGCATGATGCGGTTGTTCTCCCAGGCCCATATGTAGTTCGAGCCGATGCAATAGACGCGGTCGCCGAAGGCCTGGAGCACGTACTCGATCAGCGGGACGATGTGCTGATTCGGGGCCGCGCCGGTGTAGATCACATTGTTGCAGGACTCGAATCCCTCGTAATGCGAGGGGTACCAGAGCAGGGCGTCGTGCTTTTCAAAGGCCGGGATGACTTCCTTGCGGCTCGAGGAGGTGTAGCAGCCGACGATGTGCCGCACCGCGCGATTGCGCAGCAGATCCTCGCAGAGGATCCGATACTGGTTGAGGTCGCCACCCGGATTCTCGATCTTGGGTTCGAAGGCGAAGTCGAAGTCGGCGCTTTCGTTGATCTCCTCGATCGCCAGCAGGGCGCCGTTGAGCATCTCCTCGCCGATGGTCCGATAGAACCCGGTGCTCGAGAAGATGACGCCAATGGGGATCCTCGGCGTCCCCACAGTGCCCCCATGTCTGCCGCGTTTGGGCACCCGTCCCCCTGTTGATCAATTAAAAAAGCCCGCGACACGACGTTGTGTCCCGGGCTCCATTGCCCGACTCGAAAGCGGCGAGGCCGCTCCGAATCGATTTTTTTTCGCGTTCGCCGCGTCGCGCTTCGCCAAGGCGTCCGCACATGCGACTCATTCAAAAGTAAGGCAGCTTTCATCGCCGCGTCAAGGCTCTGCTGTTTTCCGTGTCGATAGCAGATTGATTTGTCCGGTTTGGGTAGCACATGGATTGACCGCTTCAGTTGATGTTGTGCCTGTGGACTTGTGGTCAGGTCAGCGTGCCGTCGGGGTAATCGTGGACGCGGACCTTTGCTCTGACGAAGTGCGGCCTGATGGGGCTGGGTGGGATCTGCAGGCTGAGCCCGCGATAGGTCACGCTGTTATCGTTGCCCACGACGCGCTCTTCCTGGCGGCACAGGATGTCTCGGACTTGCTCCAGGCCGATCTCCAAGAAGGCATTCTCCGGCTGTTCGGGCGGCTTGGCGAAACGGGCGTTGTGGTCCGGCAGGTAGACTTCGGCGATGAAGCGGTTGGCAGCCTTGATGGTGGTGATGCCGGCCAGCTTGAGTTCCTTGACCAGGCGGTCCTGGAGCGTGGCAAAGGCCCGCTCCGAGCGTCCCCGAGCCTCTGGCGAGTAGGCCGGAATGTGCTCGATATTGAGCTGTGCCAGAGCCCGGCCGACCTGGGTCGGATTGGACTTGTCCACTTTGCCCCCGGCCTCGGGGGTGTGGAAGTAGTGGCTCCCACGATCGGTGTAAAGCGCGCAGAATAGACCCTTGGCGACAATCACCTCCAGTAGGCCGGCAAAGCTCGAGGCCGTCCCCTCTTGCTCGACCAGGAAGGCCGAGTAGATCTCCGAAGTGGCATCGTCCAAGGTGACAATCAGGTCAAGCGGTGCGCAGCCCTCGAGCCATTCGTGGGTCGAGCCGTCCTGGTGCAGCATCATCCCGACCAGAGGCCGGCGAGGCCGCTTGCGCCGGTGCGCCCCGCGCCGCCTGGGCGACAAGGCCCGCAGCGTGCAACTGCGTCTTGGTCCAGGTATAGCTCCAGCGAAACCCATGGTGCTTGCGCAGGTGATCGTGGAAATGCTTCACCGTCCAGCCCACGTACTTGGTCTTGTACTGATCGAGAACCCAGGTGACTTCGTCGACCGGAACCCGTTTCGCCGAGGCCTTGCCGAGACGCCGATCGAACAGACCCTCAAGGCCTTCCTCCTCGTGACGATCCCGCCAACGTCGGAACGTACGCTCGCTCATCCCCAAGATCTCCGCCGCCTGTGACTGGCTCAATTCCCGGCTGAGAACTCGATCCAAAACACTCTCGAACTTCTGCACACGAAGCTCCTCGCGAAACCTCTGCCGGCTCATCTGTCCCCACGCCAAAGACGCCGAAACTAAACCGGACAGATCGTGTGCTACGTAAAACGGTCATATCCTGTGCTACCGACAAAGGTCGTCTTGCCTGCAAGGGCTGAGTGAGGTCGTTTGGTATTATTAGGTTTTGAGGAATGGCTTCATGGCTTTGGTCCGTTCGTGTGAAGAGTTGTAGGCTCGTCGGCAGGCCCATTCGCGCAGGGATGTCTGGATGAAGCGTTCGGCCTTTTTCGCTGGCAAGCATTTCGGTATCGGCGAGCCGCGAAGCTACGTCGATGGCGACAGGCAAGGCCTCCCATCCTGTTCCGCGCTTATTGGACTGGCCTGCGCGGTCGCCGGCGATGCGGTTGCGATGCCATCGATGCGGCCGAGCTTCTTGGTGTCGATGTGGATGAGGTCACCGGGCCGCTGGCGCTGATAGCGGCGCACCGGCAGCTTTTCCTCAAGGGCGGACAGCTTGCCGAGATCCAGCCGGTGCAGGATGGCGCCGACGGTGGAGCGGGGCCTCTTCAAGACGCGTGCGATCGCCGGCCCGCTCAGCCTCTGGCGGCGGAGGCGCTTGATCTCGGCGACGTGGCCGGCCGGGGTTGCGGTGCGGCATCGGGCGGCGTCCGAGCTCCTGTCATGAAGCATCGGCTCGCCCCCGCTCGATGCCGGGCCAGCCATTTGTAGGCTGTCCGAGCCGAAATGCCGGCGGCTTCGGCCAAGCGCCAGCCTTCAAGCCGAACGCGACGCACAATCAGAACTCGACCGTGATGGGTAATGCAGGCATTCTTGTGAACGTTCATCCGGGTGCTCCGGTCAGGGCTGTTTGGTGTGGGAACCACAGCCTCACATCCCGGATCCCCGATGAACAACCTTCATAGCTTGCACAGCTAGAGCAGGACTATGCGATCAATCTGATCGCGGGCCCGCTCAAGCCTTGATCGACGGTCCGGGCGCGGATGTCGTGGCAAGACGTCTAGGCCGAGAACCGGTCGCGCCGGCACGTGCCGGCAAGCTCGCCCCAGAGAATCAGGAGCAGCACTGCAGCGGCCGCGAGGATCAACGCAAGGCTGATCGGGCGTTCCAGAAAGACCATCGAATCCCCGCGGCTCAGCTGCATGGCGCGACGCAGATTTTCCTCCATCATCGGTCCCAGGATGAAACCGAGCAGCAACGGCGCCGGCGGGCAGGCGAGCCGCTGGAGGAGATAGCCGAACAGGCCGAAGACGGCGAGGAACACCACGTGGAGCGTGCTGTTGGCGAGGCTGAAGACACCGATGGCAAGGAACGCCACCATCGCCGGGAACAACAGCCGGTAGGGAATGGCGAGCACCCGCACCCAGATGCCGACCAGCGGCAGGTTGAGAACCAGCAGCAGCAGATTGCCGATCCACATGCTGACGATGAGCCCCCAGAACAGGCTTGGATGCGTCTCCATCACCTGCGGACCGGGCACGATGCCCTGGATCAGTAGCGCGCCCAGCATCAGCGCCGCCACGGCATCGCCCGGAATGCCGAGCGTCAAGGTGGGAATGAAACCGGTCTGGGCGGCGGCGTTGTTGGCCGCTTCCGGCGCGGCGACGCCCTCCACCGCCCCCTGGCCGAAGCGCGACGGATCCCGCGCCACGCGCTTCTCGACCGCATAGGCCATGAAGGCGCTCACCGTCGGTCCGGCGCCCGGCAACGCGCCGAGGGCCGAGCCGATGGCGCCGCCGCGCAACATGGCGCCGGCCGACGTCTTGAGGTCGGCGAGGCGTGGGATGAGGGCCCGCCAGGGCAAGCGATCGGTGAGCGGCCGATAGGCGCCCCGCGCGTTGAGATTGGAAAGGATCTCCGCGAAGCCGAACAGGCCCATGGCGAGCACGACGAAGTTGAGCCCGTCCGCCAGCTCCACCACCCCGAAGGTGTAACGCCGCATGCCGGTGGCGACGTCAGTGCCGACGAGACCCAGGAGCAAGCCGAGAACCACCATGGCGAGCCCCTTCAGCATCGCCCCCGTCGACATCAGCGTAGCGGCGAGAAGGCCGAGCAACATCAAGGAGAAGTACTCTGCCGCCCCGAAGGAGAGGGCGAATCCGGCCAACGCCGGCCCCGCGAGGACGATGAGGAAGACCCCGAGGGTCCCGCCGAAGAAGGAGCAGATGGCGGCGATCATCAATGCCTGCCCGGCTCTGCCCTGGCGCGCCATCTGGTAACCGTCGAGACACACCACGGCCGCCGCCGCCGTGCCCGGCATGTTCAAGAGGATCGAGGTGGTGGAACTGCCGAACACCGCGCCGTAATAGATCCCGGCCAGCATGATGAGAGCGCCGAGCGGGTCAAGCCCGAAGGTTAGCGGCAGCACCATCGCGATGGTGGTGATCGCGCCAATCCCCGGCAAGACGCCGACCAACGTGCCGAGCAGCACGCCGAACGCGCTGTAGAGCAGGTTGGCCGGCGTCGCGGCGGCCCCAAGGCCGAGGAGGAGATTGCCGGCGAGCTCGCTCATCTGAGGAAAGCAGGCAGCAGCGCGAACGGAAGGCCGAGCAGCAGCACGAAGAGCAGCGTCGCGAACCCGGCTACGGCGAGCCCCAGCAGCGGGGTCTCGCGCCAATGGAAACCCGGCCCCGCCGCCGCCGCGACGATGATGGTAAGGAACGTCGCCAACACGAAGCCGAGCGGCCGCACGGCGAGCGCGAAAACGAGCACCGCGGCGGTGAGGCAGAAGGCTACACGCCAGCGCGCCCAGCCGCCCGGCCCGCGCAGTGCTCCAAATCCGCCGCGCCCTTCCACCCCGCGCCCGCGCAGCACCGCCTTCACCACCAGGACGAGACCGATGAGCAGCAGCAAGCCGCCAAGCGCCAGCGGGAAAAAGCCCGGCCCCATACGGACCGGCGTGCCTATGGGATAGTCCCGACCGAACAGCAGCGCCGCGGCCCCGAAGGCGGCGAACAGAAGGCCCGACCAGAAGTCCTTGTCGTGCAGCAGGGGAACGGGCGCGGCAGGTCTGTCGGGGCGATCCATCGGCTCAGCCCGTTCCGGCCTCGCCCTCCCCCGGGAGCGCGGGTGGCCTCCGGCGATGCCAGTCGGTTGCCCTTTGGAACTGGTGTGCAGCGTTAAGCAGCCTGGCCTCGGCGAAAGGCCGGCCGATGAGCTGCAAGCCAACCGGCAGCCCGTCGTCGCAGAAGCCTGCCGGCACCGCCATCGCCGGCAAGCCGAGATAGTTGAACGGCCGGGTCATGTCGCCGATATGAGTCACCACCTCGGTCACATTGGTCGGGGTGGCGCGGACGGCGTTCAGCGACGGCACGGCGAAGGGGACAATCGGCGCGTGTAGGAGATCGCATTCGGCGAAGGCCGTGGCGAGAAAACGCCGGGTGACGGCGCCGCGCAGCCCGAGCGCCTCGATGTAGTGGGTCGCTGGCAGAGCGAGGCCGACACCGAGACGATAGCGGCTGAGGCGCATATAGGCCTCCGGCCGGGTACCAAGCCAACGCCGATGGCGCGCCGCCGCCTCGCTGCGGACAACGACGCCGCCGAGCGCGAGCGTGTCGGCGAGATCGGGCAGCCGGACCTCGACCAGTTCGACGCCGAGATCGCGAAACGCTGCGAGGCTTTCCCGCAACGGTCGGGCGACCGTCGGCGCCACCTTATCGTGCAGCTCGGTCGCGACGCCGAGCCGCACTCCCTTCAGCGGCCGTTCCAAATCCGCCTCGTAATCGGCCGGCGGCCGGCGGGCGGCGCCGGCATCGGCAGGGTCGGGACCGGCGACGAGGCTGAGTAGGCGAGCGCAGTCGCGGGCACTCCGTGCCATCGGGCCCGTCGCGTCCATGGACGGGGAGAGGGCCACCGTCCCATGTCTGCTGACCCGGCCTTGGGTCGGCTTGATCGCCGTGATGCCGCACATGGCGGCGGGAAGGCGCACCGATCCGCCGGTGTCCGAGCCGAGCCCGGCGCAGCAAAGCCGCGCCGCCACCGCAGCCCCGGTGCCGCTGGACGAGCCGCCCGGGATGCGTGTTGTGTCCCAGGGGTTGCGACAGGCGCCGAAATGGTCGTTATGGCCGGTCGGGTTTAACATGAATTCCGAAAGGTTGAGGGTCCCAAGCGCGATCGCCCCGGCGGCGTCGAGCCGGTCCAGCACCGTCGCCGTCTCGCGCGGCCGCGTCTCGGTCACGAGCGGCGATCCCGCCGTCGCCGGCTGGCCGGCGCGGTGGAAGATGTCCTTGTGGGCGAGTGGTACGCCAAGAAGCGGGGGCAGATCGGCGCAGGCGCCGGCGTGTAGCGCCTCCAGACGCCGATCGGCCGCCGCGGCTGCGGCCAGGGCGCCCTCGGCGTCAACGCTGAGGAACGCGTTGAGCACCGGCTGCGCGGCCGCAATGGCGTCAAGCGCGGCGGCGACCAGTTCGCGTGCGGAAATCCGCCCCGCCGCCAGGGCGGTGGCGGCCTCGACGGCATCAAGGGCAAGGGGATCAGTAATCGTCGTCGGCATGATCGTCGAGGACGGCGAGAAAATCCTCTGGCAGATGCGCGAAGCCGAAGGCCCCCCTGAGCGGGGCCAGGGCGTCCGTGAGGTGGTCCAGCGTAGTGGCGACGGACGCCACTTCCGCTGACGCCGGGACTACATCCTGATATGCGGCGAGCTGGGCTTCAACCAACGCGCCGTCAATGCGACCACTTACCCTCGACACGAAAAGGAGATTCCCAACTATTGCAGGGCGATAGGCCACCGCGATGGCGGCGATCGGCGGCCCCGCTTTGCGGGAGGGCTGCCGAGAGAACACACCACTCGTCTACTCCAGCTTAAGGTCGATGGAGGCGGCGAGTTCTTGCCACTTGTTCAATTCCGCGCGCACGAAGTCGGTGTACGCCGCTGCGGAGAGATCACCCGGCGCGACGCCCAAGTCCCGAAGCCGCTCGACTAGGGCGGGGTCCTTCAAGGCCTCGCGCACCGCCGCATTGAGCGTCTCCACCACCGCCTCGGGCGTGCCGGCCGGCGCGGAGATGCCGAACCAGGCCGTCGCCTCGTAATCGGGGACGCCGGCCTCGGCCACCGTGGGTACATCTGGAAACAACGCCGAGCGCTCGGGGCTGGTCACCGCCAGGATGCGCAGCCGCCCGTCCTGGACCGGACCGGCGATCGAGGTGATGCCGTCGATCACCGCTGGAATCTGGTTGCCGAGTACGTCGTTCCGAGCCGGCGCCGCGCCGCGATAGGGCACATGCTCCAGTTTGGCGCCGGTCATGTGTTTCAGGAGCTCGCCCGACATATGGACCGAGGTCCCGGTGCCGCCGGTGCCGTAGAGCACCGTCTCCTCCTTGGCCCGCTCCATGAACTCGCCCAGGGTCTCAGCCGGGAAAGAAGGGTGCACGACGATCGCGTTCGGCACCATGCCGACAAGCGCGACATGGGCGAAATCGCCATCCGGATCGTAGGGCACCTCGCGCAGCGCCGGCGCGACACCTTGGGAGGCAATGTTGGACATGAGGAGGGTGTAGCCGTCCGGATCGCTCGTGGCGACAGCAGCGGAGCCGACGGTCCCGCCGGCACCCGAGCGATTGTCGACGACCACTGTGGCACCGAGCCGCTCTTCCAGCTGGTCCGCGACCAGTCGGCCGAGGATGTCGGTGGTGCCGCCCGAGGAGAACGGCACGACAAGGGTGATCTGACGGTCCGGATAGTCGGCGGCGGCCGGGACCACACCGAGGGCAAGGACAGCAGCAGCCAGCGCCGCGCCCAGCAGGCTTCGTTTCATTGGTGCCATTCCTCCTCTTTGTCGACAGTGGTTCTTGGGACTTGCTTTTCTCATGGGCCGGTGGATCGTGCCGAAGCGGATTATCCGAAATAGGCCCCTGCCTTGGGAATTGCCGGCACCGTCTTGTTTTCCTTGGCATCGCCGCCCATCGGATTACCGTCACGGTCCAACCGCGTCGGCCGGGGCTGCTTGTGGTTCGCCGGCGCGCCGACTCGGACCATGACAAGCGGTTCCTCCGAGACAACGTAGAAGCGATAGAAGGTGCCGCGCGGCAGCATGATGCCCTGGTTCTGAGTCAGCACCACGGCCTCCTCGCTCGGCCCGTAGAAGCGCGCCGCGCCGGCCAGAATGATGAAGACATGGTCCTCGTTCGGATGACAGTGCAGCGCGTTTTCTCCGCCGGAGGCATAGACCTTTAGCACGACGGCGAGATCATCGGTGGCGGCGAGCGGAGTGTCGCTGCGCCCCTGTTCAAGGAGCTGGGCGCGCAGCTTGAAGAGTTGCGGCTTCGCCCCCTCCGCCGCGAAGCGCTCAAGCCTCGCCCAGATATCCTCCACCGAACGCGCCGTCTCACGTTCCGCCGGCACAAGCGACATGGCTCAGATCTCCCGAAGGTTCGCGGTCGAATGGGCGCGCCGCCGATTCGACCAAGAATGGCAGCACCCGTGACCAATCAGACAACACGCAGAAGTATGCATAACGATGGAAGCCCATTTCCCGATTGGCCGCCCCCCTGCCTCCCCGCTGCTGCCCTTGGCCCAAGAGCAGTAGCCACTCCGTGATCAACCTTCGTGGTAAATCACTCGCCAGCCATAACCGCCTTAAATGACTGACATTCAACAGCTATTGGAGACTACCAGTTCGATCTAGGTTTGTCTAGCTAAGACAACCGTTCGTGTCGCTAACAGAGGATATGACCTCCGTAGCCCCTGCAAACGCTCCGTCCGTCTCATCCCCGCCCTCCATTCGGAGCGGTTCTAAATCCGGACAGATCATTTGGTACCTACGGAGGTCATATCCTGTGTTATCGACAGCTCTGCTGTTGTCCGCGAACGCCGCCGGCCCATCAGCCTGGGGCTGGCCCTGTCTCGCCCGAGCCCCTAAGATCGGCGGATTGCGAAATTGCGCACCCGCGCGAAGCGGGGCAGAGGGAGGATTGCCGTATGACCAGCGTGAGCGTGACCCAGGAATTGCCGGTTCCGGCCCAGATGGTTTGGACCACCATCGGTGGCTTCAATGCCTTGCCCGATTGGCATCCGGCTGTCGAAAAGAGCGACCTCTCGAATGACGGTGGCACGACGACGCGCAAGCTCTCGTTGGTCGGCGGCGGCACGATCCTGGAGAAGCTGGAGAAGGTCGACGACAACGAGCGCGTCTACAGCTACTCGATCCTCGAAGGCCCCCTGCCGGTCGCGAACTACACAGCGTCGATCCGGGTCAAGGCCACGGCGGGCGGCTGCTCGGTTGAATGGTCGAGCGAGTTCGAGCCTTCCGGCGCCTCCGAAAGCGATGCCGCCGCGGCGATTCGCGGCATCTATGAGGCCGGCTTCGGGAACCTGAAGAAGATGTTCGGCGCGGGCTGAGGGCCCGCTCGACAGGCCCGCGACGTGAGCGGCGGCCCCAGAAGGCGGGGTCCGGCGTCCTAAGTGGTGGCGCGGATCCTGCCTTTTCTTCAATAAGATAGAATGGGCTCGTGCGAGCGCCAGGGGCCGAGTGCTGGGCGGCTTGGGGCCTTGGCGTCCTGATCCCTGCTTCCTGCGCTTGAGACCGCACTTGGCAAGGCTGTCCGAACAACCCTAAAGTGAAACCCGCTGGCCGCCTCAGGACAACAGCGGGAGCATACTGACCGTTTTCGAGCACGACCTGACGTCGCCGGCCAGACCGTTGGCAAGGCTAGTGCGAGCCGCAGCCGGCGGAGCGGCCATGGCCCGCTACGACAAACCGTACGGGCATGGCTGACATCGAAACGCTGACTCTGCCGCCCCAGGGTGGCGAGACGAAGGTTCGCGTGTCGGCCGGCATGCGGTATTACATCGATTACGATCCCGATGCACTTGAACCGGATCTGATCGACGGCGCTCTGCACCTTAGGGCGCTGGATGGCACGCTGATCATCCTGGAGAACTTCGAATCGGCCGCCCAGAGCGGCGAGCCCATCTTCATTATGCTTCAGGGCGGCGAGATGGTCCGCGGCGATGCGCTCATCGATCAGATCAGAGCGCGTGACCCGAACGACGGACCGCAGCCAATCAAGACAGAAGGCGGGCCAACGCCTTCGGAAAGCCCAAGCGGCGGCGGCAATCGCTACAACGACACATTGACCGATGCCTTTGTGGGCGTTCAGCGCGCGGTCGATGAGCTCGAGCTGGAGCCGAGCGTCATCCGCTTCGAAAGACCGCCGCCCAGCGCCGTGATCAACGTCGCTTCGACCAGTGATTTCTTCTCTAGCGGCAACCAGGAGCCCGTGATCGAGCCGGTCATCGCCAACCCGGACCGGGCTCGGCTGGAGGCGCCGCAAGGATCTCAAATCCCCGTCAGATTGGTCGAGGACGACCTGACCAGCAACGATTTCGGCCCCGGGCTCGCCGTGAGCTTCATCGCTGACGACGGCCTGGCCGATTCGCCCCTGCTCGTTGTTCCGACGGTCGGATTTCTGACCGTCGATGTCCCGTTTGGCACACTGCGCGTCTCCGCCGACGGTCGCTTCTCCTTCGAGGCCCAGGCGGATCTTCCGGCCCAAGTTCTCCTTGCACAGACCTTCACCTACGTGCTGACCGGCAACAATGGCTTGTCTTCCAGCACCACGCTCTCGATCGATTTCAGCCCCGACGCGGTCGATGACGGCGCCCCCGATCCGGACGACGAAGCCAGCCTGCTCATCGAGACCGGTGCGCCCGACGGGAGCTTCGTGCCGAGCAGCTTTCGCCTGAACCTATTGGAGAACGACATCCTGGGCTCGAGCCCGCTGCTCGCCTTGGCCGTGGTCGACGTCGCCTTCACAGGCGACTACGTGGCCGCCGTCAATCGCAGCGTGACCGCCGATGGCTTCCTGTTCGAGAGCGCGGATGGTGTTTGGACCTTCTCGCTCAATGCGGCGACGGGGGAGGGCCTTTTCTCGCTCTTAGGGCCTTACGATCACAGCGCTCCTGGCGACGATGTCTTTGCGACACAGAGCTTCGCTTACACGATCGAGGACGAGGCCGGGGAGCGCGATAGCGCGACGATCACGATCGGGATCAAAGACGATCAGCCCGTCGCGGTCGCCGACATTGCGCCGCTCGGCCCCGGTGTCGCCGAGCTCAGCGCCTCCCTGTTCGTCAACGACGACCTCGGCGCGGACGGCGCGCGGGTAACCCTGGTCGAGGGCGAAGCCGTGCTCGAGGGCCAGGTCACCGTGGTTCGGGGCCAGTTCGGCACGCTCGAGGTCGAGGCTGACGGCAGCTATCGCTACTTCCTCGACCCTTCGGCCCCGTCGCGGACACAACTCGCAGAGAGCTTCGTCTATCGCATTACCGATGGCGACGGCGATACGGCCACGGCGACGCTGACAATCGATATACAGCCCGACGCGGTCGACGACGGCGCGCCAGATCCCGGCGATCCTGCGACACTCGTCGTCGAGGAGGCCGCGCCGAACGGCGACTTCCTCGACCCGCCGCCGCGGCTTGCCGGCAACGCCCTCGACAACGATCTCTTCGGATCCGATCCACTGACCGACCCGCCCATCGTGGCGGTCGCCTACACGGGCAGTTACGCGCCAGGCGGCGTGACGGTCGCGGTGGTGCAAAGCGTGACGCCCGATGGCTTCCGCTTCGACAGCGCCGATGGAGTTTGGTCCTTCGAAATCGACACGCTGACCGGTGCCTACCTGTTTACTCTGGCCAAGGCATATGATCACGGCGCCGATGCGGACGAGGTCCTCGCCTTGCAGACCTTCGACTACACGATCGAGGATGCCAGCGGGGATCGGGATACGGCGACGATCACGATCGGCATCCTCGACGATACGCCCGTCGCGCTGGCCGATCTCGACAGTCTTGGCCCGAGCGAGAGCATGACCAGCGGCGACTTGCTTGCCAACGACGATCAGGGCGCCGACGGCGCCTTGGTCACCCGTGTCGGAGATACCGACATCGGCGCACTCGGCACTGACGTGACCGGCCAGTTCGGGACTCTCACGATCGGGTCCGACGGCGGCTACGTCTACGAGCTCGGGCCCAACAGGCCGAGCGAGACCACAGATGAGACCTTCACCTATAGCCTGACCGACGGCGATGGCGACAGTGCCACGGCGACGCTGACGATCACGATCGAGGCGGCGCCGGCGCCGGGTGCGGTCGAACTGCTTTTGCTGAGTGGTCCTCTCGGGAGTGCGGGCGACGTCGAAGCCTTGCGATACGAGAACCTTGTCGACGATCGCGAAGAGGCGCTGGTCGTATCCGGCCGGGAGTCGAATGCCATTGGAATGACAACGACAATCGCCCACCCGGCTTTCGAAGCCTCCCTCGGTTCCGGGCTCTCACCTCAAGAATTTGGGCACAAAGTTCACGTCGATGTTTCGTGAGCGTTTCGGCGTGCCTTCGCGATCAGTCGGCGGGGCACGCTCGGATCGTGAGACCTTGCGGCAGCTTGGTGGCTCGGTCGCCGCAGGCGGCATCGAGCTGAGCCTGCGACAGGCCCCGAGCCGTGGCGAGATCGGCACCGTCGAGACGCGCTCCCGTGAACAGGGCGCCTTCCAGTTTGGTGTTGGCGAAACGGGCACCGCTGAGAACTGCATCGATCAGAACGCTTCGCCGAAGATCGGCGTTGAGCAGCTCGGCGCCTTGAAGCTGGCTGCGGCGCAACCTCGCGTCCTGAAGGTTGGCTTCTCGCAAATCCGCATTGGCGAGGACGCTATCCGCAAGCTGTGCGTTGCTAAGGTTCGCCTGCATCAGCATGGCCCCGGAGAGTGTTGCGCGGGTCAGATTCGCGTGATCGAGCGCGGCGTTCTTCAGCATAGCGCTTTGCAGCCTGGCCTCGAACAGATCGGCGCCGCTCAGCGTCGCCCCTTCCAAGAACGCACCCGCCAAGCGCGCCTCGTTCAAATTCGCGGCGCTGAGATCCGCTCTCCGAAGATAGGCGCCCTCGAGGTTCGCCCTCATCAGTTTGGCGCCGCCGAGCTTGGCGTCGGGCAGTTGGCCGCCACTGAGGTCGGCCTGTTCGATGATCGCGCCTTGGAGATTGGCGCGTAGGAGCCTTGCGCCCTTCATATCGGCTTTGAAGAGTTTGGCGGCGCGCAGATCGGCATTGTCGAGAAATGCACCGGCCAGAACGGTGTAGCGTAGATCGGCTTTGGCCAGGAAGGCGCCGCGGGCATCGGCGTAGCGGAGGTCCTGTCCTCTCAGTTGGGCACCGGAGACGCCGACCAGCGCCTCGCGGTCGGCCTTGGCCAGTTGCCACCAAGTGTCCGGCCGGCGCGAAACCGCCGCCTCCGTGAGGTCCGCGAAGGTACGGTAGCCAACCGCCTCCACGGCCGTGGACACCCAGCCCTTCGGCGCGTTTCGGGGATCCCCGAAAATGGCGTCGGCGCAAAGCGGATGGGCCACGGCGACGAAGCCGAGTGCCAAAGCGCCGTTCGCAAATCCGTCCAAACCGACCGATCGTAAGCTCATGCGGGAACCTCGCTTGGCTTGCCGTCGCAAGGTTGCCCGGGCTCGCCGATAGAAGAGCACGCCAGCGCAGATCGAGGCCGCGAGCGCAAGGAATTGTGCGACGCTGATGCCGAGCTCGTGTCGTGGCAGATAGCGCAGCCAGAACAGGCCAAGGGTGAAGGGAACCAGCATCCAGGCGGCGAGGATCGAGATCCAGACCCGCAGGATCGAGAAGGCCGGCCTGGCCTGCTTCAGCAACGGCACGTGCGCGCGCACCAGGCTGGTCAGGAGCCAAGGGTAGGCCCGCTGGTCGAGCGGTCGTCCGTCTGGAAAGATCGCCGGCAGCCCCGCCAGGCTGTCCCACAGGCCCTGCATATAAAGATGCAAGTAAAGATAAAGCGTCAGCAACAGCGCAGGCGCCGCCCAATAGAAGCCGGCGATCGGCACATGGGTCTGGATGATGGGCAGCGGAGTCGATGAGGCATTGGTGATAAGCGTGACGTCAGTGGTCGTGGCGATCGTCAACCAAGAGAAGACGCAAGCGCCGATCACCGTGAGGAATAGCGCCCGGGCATGCTTTGACAGCTCCGCGACATGGCCTAGCCCTTCGAACTGGCCGATGCCGCTCGGCAGGGTCGCGCCCGTCAGGTCGAGGCCGGCGAACTCGCCGCCCAACAGGCCCTTCGCGTCGGTCAGGTCGACGTCGCGCAAGGAGGCCGTCTCGATCGACCTGACCTTGCTCAGGTTGGCGCCGACGAGCCGGGCCCGGCCGAGGTCGGCGTTCTTGAGGTCGGCCTTCCTGAGGTTCGCGCCTTCGAGGTTGGCGTTGCGCAGGCTCGCGCCGCTCAGCACCGCGCGCCGCAGGTCCGCGCCCTCGAGGTTGGCGAGCTCGAGATCGGCGCCGGCGAGATTGGCCTGCTGGAGGCGCGCGCCTTGAAGGTCGGCGCGGCGCAGATCGGCGTCCTCCAGGTCGAGCCGAGTGCCCTTGCGGCCAGCCGAGTCGAGCCAGCGGGCGTGGGCCTGCAGGCGCGGCTCGAGCTCCTCGCGCGTATAGGCCCGGAAGAGCGGCGCCTCCTCGCCTTGCAGCGGTGTCACGAGGACCGCCGCCTGCGCCGGGCTCGCCTTCGCCTCGCTCATCGCCTTGCGATCTCCTCCTGTGGCGGCGAAATGATAACGCAGTTCCCGCGGAAGGAGTTAGCGGTGAAAACGGACAGCAATCCCGATCAAGCGCCGCCCTTTTTCCCACTGTAAAGATGGGCTGGCACGAGGATGACGGAGGCGGCATGGCCAAGCCGGTAGAGCGCGCACTTTGGACGATCGAGCATCGTCTCGGAGAGCATCTTTCGCTGCGCGCCGTGGCCGACGCGAGCGGCGTCTCGCCGTTTCATCTGACCCGTGTCTTCGCCGGGGCGACCGGGCTCTCCGTCATGCGATATGTCCGCGCCCGGCGTTTGAGCGAAGCGGCGCGGCGCCTGGCCCGGGACGACGCAGATATCCTCTCCGTCGCCCTGGAGGCGGGATATGCCTCGCACGAGGCCTTTACCCGTGCCTTTCGCGAGCAGTTCGGTCTCGTGCCGGAGGCGGCGCGGGCCGCGCGCAGCGTCGAGAACCTGAGACTGGTGGAGCCAATCAGAATGAACGACGACCTCAAGACCGATCTCCAGGCCCCTCGCATCGAACAGCGCCCGGGCTTTCGCGTGGCCGGACTGTCAGAGCGCTACACATTCGAGACCAACCAGGGCATTCCCGCGCTCTGGAAGCGTTTCGCCCCGCACATCGGGCATCTGCCGGGCCAAGTCGACGCGGTCACCTACGGCGTTTGCTACAACGTCGAGGAGGACGGCGGCTTCGACTACTTGGCCAGCGTGGAGGTTGCCCACTTCGACGACCTGCCGCCCGAGCTCGATCGTTTGACGATCGAACCCCAGAACTATGCGGTCTTCGAGCACAGGGGGCATGTCGCCGAAATACGCAGGACGGTCCACGCGATCTGGAACGGCTGGCTGCCGAAGGCCGCGTACCGTCAGGCCAAGGCCCTGGACTTCGAGCGCTACGACGGCCGTTTCGACCCGGCAACAGGCGAGGGCGTCGTCGAGATCTGGGTGCCGATCGAGGCCCGATAGGCGGCCAGCAGCGCCCTACCGGCAACGCCCCTAGAGGTCCGGAGACTGCGAGCAGACCCACACGATCGTGGCGTGGTTCGGGCTGTTCGACACACAGGCATGCGCCATCGTGCTGTCGAAGTACATGGAGTCGCCTTGCCTCAACACGACGGGTTCATAGTGCTCCAGGAACACAACGACTTCACCTGACAGCACGAAAACAAACTCCTCGCCATTGTGCCGCGGCCAGTCGCCAAACTTCATGATGTCGTGGCATTTTATCGTCGCCACGATGGGAATAATTTTCTTGTGGGAAAGCGAAGAGCAGAGCATTTCGTAGTCGTATTGCTCAGTTGCGTAGAGCTTTCCTTCTCCCGATCGGGTGACGGTCTGTCGGCCGAGCGCGACCTGCTGCGTGCCGCCTGAAAACAGCGCCTCGACATCGATGCCGAAGCCTTCGGCGATCCGGACGATGTTGTCGTAGGTCGGAGACATCTGGCCGTTTTCTATCTTCGAAAGCGTCGAAGGCGCGAGGCCGGTGTGCATCGCCGCCTCCTGCAAGGTCAGCCGCCGCGCCTTGCGAATCTCCCGCAAACGCTCGCCAAGTTGCGCTCGAATACGCTTTCGATGCGCTGAGCCTCGAGATTCCGCTCGTTGGTTCATAGGCATAGAATGTTTCCTATTGGAAAAATTTTTCCATTTGGTATAATCCTTACACAGGGCGAGTGCAAACGCCTGAATCGGCCTTGGCACCCACGACGAAGAACCAGCTATCAGGGAGCAATGGGGAATGCGCGGGCATCACGGTAGAAAAGTCTGGGCGGCGCTATGCATGTTGGCGTCCCTCGCGACGGCAAGCTCGGCGATCGCCGGTAAAGACGACGACACATTGAACGTCGGGCTTACGGCAGAGATCGCGACTCTTGATTACTACTTCGGCTCGGGCCGAAACAATCTGATCATGTCGCAGCATATTTTCGATACGCTGATCTACAAGGATCAGGACACTGGGAATTTCGTGCCCGCTTTGGCGGAGAGCTTCGAATACCTCGATGATACGACGATCGAGTTCACCCTGCGCCAAGGGGTCAAGTTCCACGACGGCAGCGAATTGGACGCGGATGACGTCGTTTATACCTTGAACAAAGTCGCCGATCCCGACTACGGCGTGGTCTATCAAATCGCGGTGAGTTGGATCGACAAGGCCGAAAAGGTCGATCAAAACAAAGTTCGCCTGCACATGAAAAGGCCCTACCCCGTCGCCCTCGAATGGCTCGGGGGTTTCCTGCCGATCTACCCGAAAGACTACTATGAGAAGGTCGGTAAGGAAGGCATGGCCGTGAAGCCGATCGGAACCGGCCCCTACCGTGTCGTCGACGTGACGCCGGGCACGCACTGGGCGCTGACCCGCTTTGAGGAGCACTACAAGGACAGTCCGAAAGGCAGCGCCATTGGCAACATCGATGTCAGGGTCATTCCCGAAGCCAACACGCAGTTCACCGAGCTGCTGACGGGCAAGCTGGACTTCATCTGGAAGTTCACACCCGACCAGGCGGAAAGGCTGGAGGGCCGGAGCGGCATCACGGTCAAAGGCACGCCGATCCTCCGCGTCGTCTACATGCAGCCCAACGTCACCGACGAATCGCCCGTGAAGGACGCGCGCGTTCGCAAGGCGATCAATCACGCGATCGACCGCCAGCAGATCATGGAAGCCTTCGTCGGAACTGGAGCCCAGGTCGTCAATACGCCCTGCAACCCGGTGCAGTTCGGCTGTTATTCCGATGTCGCCGCCTATCCCTACGACCCCGGCAAGGCACGGGCGCTGTTGGCGGAGGCCGGCTATGCCGACGGTTTCTCGATGAAGCTGCTGGTATCGCAGTCGCCCTCCTCGGCGCGCTCGGTGGCCGAGGCGATCCTGGCCAATCTCGCGGATGTCGGGATCGCCGCCGACATCGAGATACAGCAGTACGCCGCGGCGCGCGAAAAGTGGATTGGTGGAGACTATCCCTTGATCTTCATGAGCTGGGGGTCCTGGGGTATCGGCGATGTCGCCATGTTCACCAGCGAGTTCTTCGGCGGCGGGGACGTCGACAAGGTCAGGGACTCGGAAATCATCGACCACATCAAGACGGCGGACGGTTCGATCGATCGCGCGGTTCGCGAGGCGAACTACGCGAGCGTCATGAAAAAGGTCGCAGAGCAGGCCTATTGGGTCCCGCTGTGGACCTATGCCGTGAGCTATGCGGTGAGCGAGGACCTCAACTTCACGCTCGACGCCGACGAGATCGCGCGCTTCTTCAACGCCAGTTGGCAGTAGGAAGCACCAAGGCGGCTGACAGCCCGTGGGCAAAACGGTGCGGCGGGCCTCGGACGTCATCGGAATGCCTCGATGATCGCCTATGCGGCAAAGCGGCTTGGGCTCGCGCTGCTGGTGGCGGTCGCCGTTTCGGCCGCGAGCTTCGGCTTGCTGTACCTTACCGGCGACCCGGCGACCGCCATCGTCGGCCCGTCAGGGACCGATGCCGATATTGCCAACGTGAGGCGGGTCTACGGCTTCGACCGCCCAATCGTCGTCCAATACGTGGATTGGCTTTGGCGCGCCCTGAACGGTGATCTCGGCACGAGCTTCTTTTTCAAGCTGCCGGTTCATGACCTGCTGGCCAATCGGCTGCCGATTACCTTGACGCTCGGGCTCTCCGCGATCGTCTTTGCCGTCGTGCTGGCGATCCCCCTCGGCGTCGCCGCCGCCGTGCGGCCGAACAGCTTCGTCGACCGCCTGGCCCTCGTGCTATCGGTCACCGGTCAGGCGCTGCCGAGTTTCTGGTTCGCCTTGATGCTGATCGTGTTGTTCAGCGTCATCTATCCCATCCTGCCCAGCTCGGGGACGGAAAGCTGGAAGAGCTTCGTGCTGCCTTCCGTCGTGTTGGGCTACTACGCGACCCCCGCGATCATGCGCCTGACGCGTTCCGGCATGATCGAGGTGCTGGAGTCGGACTACATTCGCACCGCGCGCGCCAAGGGCCTCTACCGCTCCAGCGTGCTGTTCAAGCACGCGCTGAGGAACGCGATCATTCCAGTGGTCAGCCTTTCCGCGGCTCAGTTCGGTTTTATGCTGGCCGGCTCGGTCGTGGTCGAAAGCGTGTTCGCGCTGCAAGGCGCGGGCCGGCTGGCTTGGGAGTCGATCACGCGCGGCGATCTGCCGACGGTTCAAGCGATCATTCTAATCTTCTCGATCGCCTACGTGGTGCTCACGCTTCTGGCCGATCTGCTGAACGCCTGGCTGGACCCGAGAATCAGGGTCACCTGACGTGGCGACGAGCGACATCGCATCGGAACCGCTCCTGTCCGAGCCGTCCCCGCGCCAGATTCTCCTGCGCAGGGTGGTCAAGCACAAAGGGCTCATCTTCGGCGGGGCGGTCTTCCTGGCCATTGTCGTCGCGGCCCTGCTCGGCCCGGCTCTCGTTGAGCACGGACCTTTCGACCAAGACCTGAGAAACCGGCTGTTGCCGCCGTTCTGGTACGAAAGGGGGGATCCTTCCCACCTGCTGGGAACCGACCACCTCGGGCGCGACTACCTGGCCCGGCTGCTCTATGGCGCCCGCATCTCTCTGTTCATCGGCCTGTCGGTGGCGCTGATCTCCGGCCTGATCGGCACCACGCTGGGCGTGCTGGCCGGCTATCTGGGCGGACGTGTCGACACCCTCGTCATGTTCATCATCACGACGCGGCTCGCCATGCCGGTGATTCTGGTCGCTCTCGCCGTTGTCGCCTTGATCGGCAGCTCCCTGCAGACCGTCATCCTGGTGCTTGGGCTGCTGCTCTGGGAGCGCTATGCGCTGGTGCTGCGTTCTTCCACCATGCAGGCCCGCTCCATGGACTACGTCGAGGCGGCAAAGGCGCAAGGCTGCTCGAAGACCTGGATTCTCCTCAGAGAGATCATGCCGAACATCGTGAACAACCTGATCGTCGTTGCGACATTGGAGATGGCGCATGCGATCATTCTTGAAGCGGCCTTGTCCTTTCTCGGTCTCGGTGTTCAGCCGCCCTTGCCCTCTTGGGGCCTCATGGTGGCCGAGGGCAGGGAATTCATGCTGTTCGACGCGTGGCTCATCACGATCCCCGGCGTGATGCTGTTCCTGCTCGTCTTGGCCATCAACCTCGTGGGCGATGGCATCCGAGACGTGACGGCACCCGAGGGACGTTAGTGATTTGTGAGGGAGGGAGCGATTCCCATGACGAATGGGCAGGAATTGCACGACGAAGCGATCGTTATCGACGCCGTATGTCCGCTGCTGATGAACAAGAAGTACATCGAGTGGTACAAGGAAGGCGGTGCGACCGCCGTCGCGCCGACCGTGGCGAGCGGCGAGAACGCTGCCCAGGCGATTCGGGCCGTCGGCGGATGGCTGCGCTTCGTCAGGCGCCGCGACGACCTGCTGCTGGTCAGGCGGGCCGGTGATATCGAGCGCGCCAAGCGGGAAGGCAAGCTCGGAATCTATCTGCACTTTCAGGGCACCGACCCGCTGGAGAACGACATCGACCTGGTCGATGCCTTCAAGGAGGCCGGGGTCGGCATCATTCAGCTCACCTACAACGTGAAGAACCGGGTCGGCGATGGCGGGTCGGAGCGCACGGACAGCGGTCTCAGCTATTTCGGTCTTCAGTTCGTCGAGCGCTGCAACGAGGTTGGCGTCATCGTCGACTGCTCGCATACCGGCTTCCGGACGACGATGGATGCGATCGAAGCCTCGACCAAGCCGGTGGTGTTCTCCCACGCAAACGCGAAGGGCGTCGCGGACTCGCCGCGCAACATCAAGGACGAGCAGATAAAGGCGGTGGCCGCAACCGGCGGCCTGGTCGGAATCGTGGGTTTCCCGGCTTTCGTGGCGGACAGCAGCAAGCCGACGCTGGACCAGTTCATCGACCATATCGACTATGACGTGAATCTCGTCGGCATCGACCACGTGGGCCTCGGCATCGACTACTATTTGGGTCAGCACCTGGTGGCCGAGGAAGAGGACGCCAAACGGGTTTACGACGACATGATCACGACGGGACGGTGGCGCCCGGAGGCCTATCCGCCGCCGCCGCATCACTTTCCCGAGGGTATCGAGACACCCAGGACCCTGCCGAACCTGACCGCGCGCCTGCTCGATCGCGGCTACAAGGCCGATGACATCAGAAAGATCCTGGGCGGTAATTGGATGCGGGTGTTCAGGGACATCTGGGGATAGCGGCAGCTAGTCCGTCCCCGCTTGTCCGGGATGCAGGATCCAAGGTGTGAAGTGTTTCGGGGGTAGGCGGTCTTGAGTGCGATCCTCGAAGTGGACGACCTGACCGTTGACATCCCGCTGCCGGGCGGCGTCTTGCACGCGGTTCAGGGCGTCAGCTTTTCGCTCAGCAAGGGCGAGACGCTCTGCCTGGTCGGCGAGTCGGGCTGCGGCAAGTCCCTGACCTCGCTCGCGGTCATGGACCTTCTGCCGCGAAACGCCCTCCGCCGCGCCAAACGGCTCGTCCTGAGCGGCGAAGACCTCCTAACCAAGAGCGAGCGTCAGATGAACGACATCCGCGGCGACCGGATGTCGATGATTTTCCAGGAGCCCATGACCTCCCTGAACCCGGCCTACACGATCGGCAATCAGCTCGAAGAGGTCTTCCGGCGCCACCGCCGTGTGGCTCGGCGTGAGGCGACGGACCGGGCCGTCTACCTCCTGGAGCGCGTCGGCATCACGGCCGCCGCCAGCCGGCTCGGCCAGTATCCGCACCAGTTGTCGGGTGGCCTGCGCCAGCGCGTGATGATCGCGATGGCGCTCATGTGCGAGCCGGACCTGGTCATCGCCGACGAGCCGACCACGGCGCTGGACGTGACCATACAGGCTCAGATCCTGCTGCTGCTCGCCGAGCTGCAGGCGGAGTTCCAGATGGCCCTCGTTCTGATCACCCACGACCTTGGCGTCGTCTCGCGCGTCGCGGACAAGGTCGCCGTCATGTACGCCGGGCAGATCGTCGAGCAAGCCGGCAAGCGGGAGATCTTCGAGGCCCCGCTGCATCCCTACACCCAAGGCCTGCTCGGCTGCATCCTGATCCCCGGCAAAAAGCCCCGCGGCTCGCAGCTCGGCGTCATTCCGGGCATGGTGCCGTCCCTGGTCGGTGACATGCTCGGCTGCCGGTTCCGGGACCGCTGTGATCACGCGACGGCGGTCTGCGCCGATGCCGATGTGCCGCTTCGGCCGGCAAGCGAAGGCCGCCGGCACAGCTATCGCTGCGTGCTGGATCGAGCCGCCCTGACGGCCCTCAGCGGCTAGGCCTGGTCGATGGACGACATTGTGATCGAGGCCCGCGATCTGTACCGGAGCTTCACGGTCTCCGCCGGCGCGTTTCGGCGCCGCAAGATACTGCAGGCAGTCAATGGCGTCTCGCTGCAGATCCGCCGCGGCGAGGTCGTGGCC
>JAKSDN010000957.1 GCA_022360075.1 Kiloniellales bacterium
CTGCTGATGGCGCTGGTCGAGCGCACGGCCGCGGCGCTCGACCCGGACTACGACATCGAGGTCGGCGAGATGCACCACAAGCACAAGGTCGATGCACCCTCCGGCACCGCGCTCGGCCTCGGCCGGGCGGCGGCAGCCGGGCGCGGGGTCGATCTCGACACGGTGGCCGCCCGGGCGCGCGACGGCCAGACCGGCGCGCGACGGCCTGGCGACATCGGCTTCGCCGTGTTGCGCGGCGGCGACGTGGTCGGCGACCACTCGGTGGTCTTCGCCACCGAAGGCGAGTGCCTGGAGCTCACCCACAAGGCCTCGAGCCGGGCGATCTACGCCCGCGGCGCCATCAAGGCCGCGCTCTGGGCCCGCGACAAGGGGCCGGGGCTCCACACGATGAAGGACGTGCTGGGGCTGGATTGAAGCCGGCTTTTGGAGATCGGACGATTATTCCGGAGGTCGCCGGCTTTTCTTGGTCCGCTTTGCGGACGCCCCCCACCCTGGCCCTCCCCCTCAAGGGGGGAGGGAATTCAAGGAGCGCCGAAGAGCCGGTCCGCCTCGACTCGGTTGCAAGCGGGCCACCCCCTCACGCTGCCCCAGGCGCAACCTTGGCTTCCTCGAGCGCGCCCCGCAGGGCCTTGGCGAGATCCAGGCGCTCCTCAGGGGTGAGGAAGCTGCCGACGGTCAAGCTTTTGCCATGGCTGCGCAGGACGAGCTGGCTGTCGTGGCGCGGCGGGTCGTCCATGACCACCTGGAGCCAGGTCGGCTGCAGGCGCCAGCGCTTGACCTCGCCGGCCGGGCTGACCCGCTGCACGGTCAGGTCGGCGCGGGTCAGACGCAGGCTCTCGTGCATGCGCGCGCGCCGATAGTTGATACGGAAGGCGAGATAGATCAGCAGCACGTCGAGGCCGAGGAAGCCGACCACCGGCCAGGCCCCGACCAGGAAGAACACGACCCCGGCCACGAAGCTGATCGCGCAGACCGCCGCCATGAGCAGGACGAAGCCCTCCGCCGGCAAGCTGCGGTGCGGGGTGAGCGTGGCGTCGAAGAGCACCGCTTCGGGTGCGGCCGGGTGTTGCGTGTCGTCGTCCATAGGTCCACCAGAATAAGGCCTTGGGCGATTCCGCGCAAAGCTCACGCTTGATTGACTTGTCCCACGGCGCGGCGGCTCCACATCGAACGCGAGGGCGCCGACGCGCGCCGGTCATCACGGGAGGAACGAACCATGTCCCCGATCAGCCGCCGCAGCCTGGCCGTCTTGGCCCTGAGCGTTTTCCTAATGCTGCCGCTCGCGGCGCGGGCCGATGTGGTCAACCAGTCGTTCCTCGGCCTCGCCATCGAGGGGACGGACCCGGTCGCCTACTTCACCGAAGGCAAGCCGGTCGAAGGCAAGCGCGAGCACAGCCTCGACTGGAACGGCGCTACCTGGCGCTTCGCCAGCGCCGAGAACCTGGCCCGCTTCGAGGCGGAGCCGGTGCGCTATGCGCCGCAGTTCGGCGGCTATTGCGCCTGGGCCGTGTCCCAGGGCTACACCGCCTCGATCGACCCCGAGGCCTGGGAGATCGTCGGCGACAAGCTCTACCTGAACTACAGCAAGAGCGTTCAGGCCCGCTGGCAGGAGGACAAGCCCGGCAACATCGCCAAGGGCAACCAGAACTGGCCGAA
>JAKSDN010001353.1 GCA_022360075.1 Kiloniellales bacterium
GCGCCGGCGAGACCGTGGCCGTCGTCGGCGAGTCGGGCTCGGGCAAGAGCCAGATCATGATGGCCTGCATGGGCCTACTCGCCGCCAACGGCCGCGCCGAGGGCGCCGTGCGCTATCGCGGCACCGAGCTGCTCGGGCTGCCGCCGCGCGCGCTCAACCGCTTCCGCGGCGACAAGATTTCGATGATCTTCCAGGAGCCGATGACCTCGCTCGACCCGCTCTATCGGATCGAGCGCCAGATCGCCGAGCCCCTGATGTACCACCGCGGCCTCTCGCGCGCCGCGGCCAAGCCGCGCGTATTGGAGCTGCTGAAGCTGGTCGGCATCCCGGAAGCCGAGCGGCGCATGAGCGCCTATCCGCACGAGCTCTCCGGCGGCCAGCGCCAGCGCGTGATGATCGCCATGGCGCTCGCCAACGAGCCGGACATCCTGATCGCCGACGAACCGACGACCGCGCTCGACGTCACGATCCAGGCCCAGATCCTCGAGCTGCTCGCCGAGCTGCAAGCGCGCTTCGGCATGGCGATCCTCTTCATCACCCACGACCTCGGCATCGTGCGCCGCTTCGCCGACCGGGTCTACGTCATGAACCAGGGCCGGGTCGTGGAACAGGGTCCGACCGGCGCGCTCTTCACGCAGCCGCGCGAGGCCTACACGCGGATGCTGCTAGCCGCCGAGCCCGAGGGGCGCAAAGCGCCGGTCGCACCGGATGCCCCCCTGTTGCTCGAAGGCGAGGACGTCGCCGTCTCCTTCGCCCTCAAGAGCGGCCTGTTCGGCCGGCGGCGCGGCGCGTTTCGCGCGGTCGACGGGATCTCGCTGTCCCTGCGCCGCGGCCAGACCATCGGCGTCGTCGGCGAGTCCGGCTCGGGCAAGTCCACGCTCGGCCGCGCCCTGCTGCGTCTACTGCCGAGTGCCGGCCAGGTCCGCTTCGAGGGCCGGGACATCCAGGCCTTGGACCACAAGCGCCTGCGCCCCCTGCGCCGCGCGCTGCAGATCGTGTTCCAGGACCCCTACGGCTCGTTGAGCCCGCGCCTGACCGTCGGCCAGATCGTCGCCGAGGGCCTGCTCGTGCACGAGCCCGCCCTCTCCGAGCGCGAGCGCGCCGAGCGCGCCGGGCAGGCCCTCGAGGACGTGCAGCTCGATGCCTCCCTGCGCAACCGCTATCCGCACGAGTTCTCCGGCGGCCAGCGCCAGCGCATCGCGATTGCCCGCGCCCTGATTCTTCGACCCAAGGTCATCGTGCTCGACGAGCCGACCTCGGCGCTCGACCGCTCGGTGCAGAAGCAGATCGTCGAGCTGCTGCGCGACCTGCAGCAGCGTCACGGCCTCTCCTATATCTTCATCAGCCACGACCTCGCCGTCGTACGCGCCCTGGCCGACGAGGTCATCGTCATGAAGGCCGGGCGCATGGTCGAGCAAGGCCCGACCGAGGCGATCTTCGATGCCCCGCGCGAGCCTTATACGCGCGCGCTGATGGCCGCGGCCTTCGATTTGACGAGCATCGAGCCGGAGGCGGTGGCGAGTTGAGAAAGGTCCGCTTGTGACTTCGTTCGGAGCGCTCCCCCCTCACCTAACTTCTTCCCCCATTGGGGGAAGAGGGATGTGGAGGCTTGGCGAGGCGTAAGCCGAGCCTTAGCCGGAGCTGGGTGAAGGGGGAACCGCCGCCTATAAAATGGTCCCCCGCGCCGCCACAGGCTCCGAGCGAACCGTCTCCTCCCCGCGTATCAGTTCGACCCGATCGACCATGTTCGACACGACGCAGGCATGGTTCGGCACGATGCGCAAACGCTCGCCGACCGTCAGGCCGTGCGCTTGCGCGGACTCGAGGTGGCCGTGCTCCTCGCTCAGCCCGGCGACCGCCACGTCCCCATGACCGAGGATCAGACCGTGGCCCTGGAGCCCGAAGAGGTCGGAGGTCAGGGTCTTGGAGCCGGCATCGATGATCGCGCGCCGATCTGTCGGCGTGCTGACCACGGTGGCCAGCACGGTAAGCGCACAGTCGTCCGGGCCGCAGAAGCCGCGCGCGATCAGCGAGCGGTCGTTGTAGATGTAGGTGCCGGGGCGATGCTCAGTCACCACGTCGGCAAGCTCGTGGGCGCGCCAGAGGTCGGGCGTGCCGCCGTTCGACACCACGGCGCAATGGAAACCGGCTTCCTCGCAGAGCGCGATCGCTTCGCGCAACCAAGCGCCGACCTCGGCGACCCGGCCGGCCGGCGGATAGGTCATGAGCCCGGCGAAGACCAGGCCCGGCGCGCGCTCGACGGCCTGGGCCAGCAGCGCCGCCGCCTCGGGCGACTGCACGCCGCAGCGGCCGTGACCGGTGTCGCACTCGACCAGGACCGAGAGCGGCCGGGGGGCGCCCTTGAAGGCCTCCGACAGGCCCTCGACGACCGTGCGGTTGTCGGCCGAGACGCAAAGCTTGACCCGCTCAGCCAGCCGCCGCAGGCGCGCCAGTTTCGCGGGGCCCAGGATGTTGAAGGTGAGGAAGATGTCCTCCAGGCCGGCCTCGGCCATGACCTCGGCCTCGCTCACCTTCTGGCAGGTGATGCCGACGGCGCCAGCCTCGACCTGGGCCTTGGCGAGGAACGGCAGCTTGTGGGTCTTGATGTGCGGCCGGCTGCGCAAGCCGTGTTCGTCGCAATAGCGCTGACACTCGAGGAGATTGCGCTCGGCGACGTCGAGATCGACCAAGACCGAGGGCGTATCGAGGGACTCGAACAGCATGGGGTTTCACCAACCGAGTTGAACGGAGCTGATCCTTCAAGCGTCATTGCGAGCCGGCGTTAGCCGGCGCGGCAATCCAGAGTCACGGCACAGGCGGCGGCCGACTGGATTGCTTCGCTTCGCTCGCAATGACGAAGCCTCTTGTCGTGATCCAGTATCTACACAAGCCAATCCTACGCCGCATCCGCGGCGTGGGGGTCGTCGTCGAGGGGCCAGATCGGGCCGCGCACGCGGCGATAGCCGGCGGTCCGGGGATCGCTGGGGTAGGGCCCCGGCACGTCGGCGTAGAGGATCGCCGCGGCCAGGCCGGCGAAGCCGTCGTAGAAATGGTTGGTCGACTTCACGATCAGGATCTTCCTCTCCGCCGGGTCGATGCCGAGGTTGGTGAAGAGCGAGGGATCGAATGCCTGCGCGCGGTTCGTGTTGAGCACGACGTCGATCCCGGCCACGTCGATCACCACCGTATCGCCCAAGGGCACCCGGCTGGCGCCAAAGCTTTGAAATGCATCGCGCGCGACGGCCTTGACCGTCACCTCGGCGTCCAGGGGCTCGCCCGCCCGGTCGGACATCTTGGCACCGAAGCGCAGGGCGAAGCGAGCGCCGAGACCGGCGGCCAGGCAAGTCCGCACGGCCATCGGGTCCCAGATGGTGCCCACCGCC
>JAKSDN010000139.1 GCA_022360075.1 Kiloniellales bacterium
AGGATGATCATGCAGCACCGTCCGAAAGCTCGAGCCAAAATATTCACAAGCTCTCAGGACGAGGTAAAGCGATGATGGCATTGAGAGAATTCCTCATCCTGAGGAGCCCGCGTGAGCGGGCGTCTCGAAGGACGCACGTCGGTCATCCCACATACCCGACTTGGTTCACACACGTTCGGTTCAGGGATAAGGAGAGCGCGACATGGGCTTGACCTGGATGGCCTGGACCTGGCCGACGGCCGCCTTCTTCGGCTTCATCCTGCTGTGCCTGATCGCCATGACGATCTGGGAGCGCGCCGCGCCCGGCGGCGCCCCGCGCCGCGGCATCCTCGGCCTCGACACGACGCGCGGCGACCGGCTGTTCATCTCGCTGCTGGGCAGCGCCTACATCTTTCTCGCCTGGCTCGGCCTGATGGGAACGCCGCTCTGGGCGCCGCTCGCCATCGCGCTCGTCTACGCCTTCGTGGTGTTCCGCTGGGTGTGAGGCGGTACAGGGCTAGACCCGCACGTTCTGCTGAATCATGGCCATCAGCTCGTCCTCGAGCGCGGCCCGGCGGTGACGCAGAGAATCGAGCTCCTGCGCGGCATCCGCCTCGGCCGCCGTGCCTTCCACGCGGCCGATCCGATCCGCCACCTCGACGAAATCATGGACCTTGGCATTGAAGTGCGTGTTGCTCTCCCAAAGCCCGCGCAGCGTCGCTTCGAACTCCCGAAAGCGCTCGACGACGCGAGGATCGAGGTTGTCCATCACCGCCTCCTTCACCGCTGTCCTGGATGAGGCAGCAGGCTGGGCCCCTGCGGTCTAGCGCGCCTTGATCTGAGTCACGCGGTCGACGGCGTCTCCGGCGGTCCCTTTAGCTCGACGGTGTTGCCTTCGGGGTCGCTGATATAGAGCGAGGGGCCGCTGCCTTCGGCGCCGTAGCGGCTGACCACCTCGCCGACCTCGACGCCGCGGGACTCCAGGTGGGCGCGCAAGGCCGCCTCGTCGAAGGGTTCCACGCGCACACAGAAGTGATCCATGTTGCCCCCGCCCTCGCCCGGCGCCGCGCCGCCGGCGCGGCCGATCTCGCCCGCCGCATCGACCAGGTCGATCAGCGAGCGCCCAGCGCGGAGCTGCACGAGGCCAATCGTGTCGAGGCGGCGCTCCTCGGTGCAGCTCAGGACGTCGCGATAGAAGGCGATCATGCACTCCAGGTCGCGGACGCGAATGACAACGTGATCGAGCCCCAGGATGTTCAGCATCGGCCTCTCCTTCCACAGTGGGCTTGGCGGGCCTCTTGTCGGGCGCCGGCCTTTCGAAGCTGGTAGTGTCCCCAAGTCGTTTCAATGGGACGGGGGGTCGTTCGATGTCAGATCCGAAGCCGACGCTCGGCTTCATCGGCCTGGGGCTGATGGGCACGCCGATGGCGGTCAAGCTGCGCGAGGCGGGCTACCCGCTGGTGGTCTGGGGCCGCACGCCGGCCAAGCTCGCGCCGGCCCTGGCCCTCGGCGCCCGCGAGGCCGCTTCGCCGCGTGCGGTCGCGGCCGAAAGCGAGGCGATCCTGCTTTGCGTGACGGACACGCAAGCGGTCGAGACGCTGGTCTTCGGCGAGGATGGGATCGCGGCCGGCGGCAGCGCGGGCAAGCTCTTGATCGACCATTCCAGCATTCGTCCCGACGCCACCCGGTCCATGGCCGAGCGCTTGGCCTCTGCCTGCGGCATGGATTGGATCGACGCGCCGGTTTCCGGCGGGCCGGTCGGGGTCGAGAGCAAGACCCTGGTGGTCATGGCCGGCGGCGAGGCCGCACCCTTTTCCCGCGCCGAGGCGATCCTGGCCGCCTACGCCGGGCGCGTCACCCGCATGGGCCCGGTCGGCGCGGGCCAGACCACCAAGCTGATCAATCAGGCGCTCTGCGGCGTCGGCTTCGCGGTGATGGCGGAAATCGCGGCGCTGGCGCGCGATGCCGGGATCGACGCCGAGCAGATCCCGCCGGCGCTCGCCGGCGGGCGTGCCGACTCGCGGCTGCTGCAGGAGTATCTGCCGCGCATGGCACGGCGCGACTTCGCGCTGACCGCGCGCATCGACATCATCCTCAAGGACCTGGGCATGGTCGCCGACTTCGCCCACGAGACCGGCAGCGCCCTGCCGATCACCAGCATGGCCGCCGAGCTGCACCGCCTGGCCACCGAGAACGGCCTCGGCGCCGAGGACAACGCCGCCCTGGTCAGGCTCTACGACCGGCCGGAGTGATTAAGGGCTGCTCGGCTCACCGCAGCGCGCGGATCATCGGGCCGATCAGAGACAGCGAGGCCTCGCCGGTTTCGGGCAGACCGGCCTGGCGCTGGAAAGCCTTGATGGCCGCCTGGCGGGCGCCGCGCTCGCCGTTGACGCCGTAGCCCAGGCGCTCGAGCAGGAGTCCGATGGTATTCGTAGGCCGCGTGGGCGCCGCGCCATTCGAGCCCCGGGTGGTGCCGCGATCCAGGGCGAGGCCGGCGTTGCGGGCGGCGGCCACGGCCGGGCTCTTGCCGTTCCTGGGGTCGAAGATCGAGGCCGAGAGCGCGCCGGCGTAGTCGCTGCCGTTCTTCTGGGCGCGGATCGTGTGGATGCCGAGCACCGAGACCTGGCCGTCGGCCAGCACCAGAAGCGGCGAGCCGGAGCCACCTTCGACGACGTCGCAGGAATGCAGGATGCCGCGGCCGTTGCCGAACAGGCCCGGGATCGGACAGTTAATCCCCAAGGTGATGACGTGGGCGCGGTCGCGCCGATAGCCGGCCTGGACGGCGGTCGCCTGGCCCGCGCGCAGGCTTTCCAAGAGGCCGGGGTCCAGCGCCTGCATGCCGAGCCAGCCGACCTCCGCGCCGACCGGCTCGGCCAGCGTGATGACCGCCCAGTCGTTGAGCACCTGGTCGAGCTTCGGTTGCGCCTGCGGGGTGTAGGTGCCGGCGACGTCATAGGACTTGGCGCGGGAATGCTTGAGATAGGTGTCGCGCTGATAGCCGGCGACGAAATGCACGGAGACCGGCGGCCACCAGCGGCCCTCGCGGAAGTCGTAGAGACAATGCGCGGCTGTCAACACCACCTGCTCGCCGACCAGAAAGCCGGTGCAGAAGGACTTGCCTGCGGCGTTGACCCGGCCGATCGCGCTCCAGGGATACTCCACCGCGTCCACGATCAACGGCTCTGCCGCAATGGCCGGGCGAGCCGCAACGAACGCAAGCGAGGCGAGCAGCAGGGCCCGGGCGAGGCGCAGGCTCATGGGGCCGGGTCGATTTCGACGCGAACAGGGTTAACGCGGTGACGACGGATCGACATCGGCCTCTCGAGACGACAAACAGCCGCCATTTCTATCGCCCTCCCCGGGATAGCGTCAATCGCCGGCGCTCCCGCAAGCTGGCACGCCGGGCCTACGAGAGGCTTAAGAGCAGGCCGTTTCTCGACCGTCGAAGGGGCCACCGCATCGCCGCACTGGCAGCGCTGCCCGGCCGCAGCTATAGTCGGGTCGGGACGGAGCCAGGCCCCCGAAATCGCAGGCGAGTTCATCGGGGTTTAACCGGCTTCATGGACAATGAGGATCGGCAACCCCCTGTAGTCGCATGCAGAACGCTTATCTGGCAGATTGGAGCCGCGAGCAGGCCGCGCTCATGGAGCACGGCATTCTGACCGCGCGTCATCGGCTCCACGAGAGCGAGCTCTTCACCGACGAAGGCTTGATCAGGACGATCGAGAGCCATCCGCGCGATGCGCTGGATCTCGTCACCATGGGCACGGACCAGCGCGCCCAGGTCTGGTGCAAGGGCGATATCGGCGATGCCACGGGCGAGCAGCTCCTCGAGGCGCTGCGCAAGGGCCATCTCTGGATCAACCTGCGGCGCATGACCTGGCATCATCCGGCCTTCGCCGAGATGGTCGACGCGGTCTACGGCGAGCTGGAAGCGATCTGCCCGGGCTTCCGCAGCTTCAGGCGCTCGGCCAACATGCTGGTCTCCTCGCCGAGCGCGCTGGCCTTCTATCACGCCGATGCCCCGCTCAACATCCTCTGGCATATCCGCGGCCGGAAGCGCTGCTGGGTCTATCCGCCCGACGATCCGAAGTTCATGACGGACGAGCTGCGCGAGATCGTCTTCACGCCGGGGGAGGTGGGCGAGGAGCTGCCCTACGACCATTCCTTCGACGACAATGCCCTGGTCTACGATCTCGAGCCCGGCGACATCGTGACCTGGCCGCAGAACACGCCGCACCGGATCGAGAATCTCGAGGGCCTGAACGTGTCGGTCTCCACGGAGCACTACACGGACGAAGCACGGCGCCGGCAGGCGGTCTTCCTGGCGAACCACTATTTCCGCAGCAAGCTGCCGTTCCCCTTCCGCTCGACCGAGCTCTACGGCCCGGGCCCCTTCCTCAAGGCCAACGCCTTCCGCGTCGCGCGCCGCCTGGGCCTGGTCTCGCAGGTCGAGCAGAACCCACCGCTCAGCTTCAAGTTCGACTTCGACACGCCGGGTTACGTGCAGTGGTACGAGGGCGCCGAAGCCGACGTGCCGGGGCCGCCGAAAGCGGCCTGACTTCCGGCTGCTCCGCCGGGTCCGATAGCGAGAAGCACCTCAAGGTGGATCGCCCGGCTCAGGCCGACGCATAGTGCGCCCGGACCGAAGGAGCGGGCGTGATGCGACGGAGCGGAACAGTGGATCTCGGAAATTTCTCGGTGAGCCTCGCCGTCAAGGACCTATCGGCCTCGCGCGCTTTCTACGAGAAGCTCGGGTTCGAGGCCTTCGCCGGCGACGCCAGCCAGGGCTGGCTCATCATGAAGTCGCCGAGCTGCACGATCGGCCTGTTTCAAGGGATGTTCGAGAAGAACACGCTCACGTTCAATCCCGGCTGGGATTCAACGGGGCAGGCCCTCGAGCGCTTCACCGACGTCAGGGAGATCCAAGGCCGGCTCAAAGCCGATGGCGTCGCCTTCGCCAGCGAGGCCGACGAGAGCACGTCCGGCCCGGCCAGTTGCCTGGTCTTCGACCCCGACGGCAATCCGATTCTCATCGATCAGCACGTGTGATTCGGCACGTGGACCTCGCCAAGAGTTCCTGAAAGGCCCTTTCGTACTGAGAGCTTGTGAGCTTGTTGGCTCGAGTTCTCGCAAAGCGCTGCGGACAAGACTGTGCGTGCTTCGAGACGCGTCCTAACGGACGCTCCTCAGCATGAGGTCCATCTTGGATGGCAATAAGAAAAGTCCTCATCCTGAGGAGCCCGCGCTAGCGGGCGTCTCGAAGGACGTACGTTAGTATTCCAAGTCCGAACCAATTTCTTCTCACGCCGCCGCGGCGCGCAAGCGGCGGCGCAGGCGGCGCGTGCCATGGATGAGCTGGACCGCCGATTGGCAGGAGCGGCATTGGCCGCGCAAGCCCGGACCGCCGTTGATGGCGTAGCGTCCGATCGTCATCGACGCCTCGCCGGACAGCGGTAAAGGGGTCCGGCGCGGCTCGGTCACGGCGCCGAGCTTGAGGCCGCGCTCTCGGGCCACCGACACGACGCGGGCGTCATGGTTGCCGTTGGGATAGGCGATGATGGTGGGCTCGGCGCCCGTGATGCCGGCGAGAAACCGCTGGCATGCCTCGATCTGCGCGCCGCCTTCGTCCGAATCGTAGACCGTGAGGATGGCATGGTCGACGGTGTGGTTGCCCAGGGTCACGCGCGGGTCGCGGCCGAAATCGACCAGCTCGGCCTCGGTCATCGGACGGTCGGCCTCGCCCTCTGGCCACAAGACTTCGGCGCCGAAGACCTCGCGCAGGCGAGACTCGATCGCCTGGTGGGGCATGGCCTTCAGGGCCTCCTGCTCGCGCTCGATCTCGTCCGCGCGACGGCCCTGGCGCAGGCGCTCGCGATAGAGCGCGTCCCACCAATAGCCCCGGCCCTCAATCACGTGGTTGGCCGAGATGAAGAAGGTCGCGGGCACATCGAACTCGCGCAGCACCGGCAGGGCGCGCAGGTTGTTGGCATAGCCGTCGTCGAAGGTGATGAACGCGTAGCGCTCGGCGGGGTCCAAGCCCGACAGCAAGTCTTCCGGCGCGACGAAGCGGTAGCCCTGGCTCAGGAAGTAGTCGATGAAGGCGCGGAAGTCGGCGACCGTCACCGGCTGAAAGGGATCGACCAGGCCGGCCTCGGCCTCGCGCCGGTCCGCGAAGAGGGAATGGAACATGAAGGCCAGCAGGCCGGAGCCTTCGCCGCCGAGCCGCAAGCTGACGTCCGCAACGCGCCGGTCGAGGCCATGGGCGAGGGGACGGAGCAGAGCCTTCACGCCGGCCATCGCGCTGTCCCGAAGCCGAAGGAGCGGCTTCAGTAGCGCGCCAGGGCGCGCCGCTTGCCGATCGAGCCCATGACGGGCACGCCGAGCGCGCGTTCCGCCTCCTCGGGCCGCTTGAGACGCATGTCGAAGTACTCGCGCAGGAAGGCAATCAGGACCGCGAGCATGAAGCCGCCGAGGATCGCGACTTTGATGAAGAACATGCGCGAGCGCGTGGGCCGGGCCGGCACGGCGGCATACTCGATGACCTTGGCGTTGATCAGGTTGCCCGGCGCCTGCTCGCGGGCGCGCTCGGCCTCGTAGCGGGTCTTGTAGTCCAGGAAGAGCTTCTCCTGCGACGCGATCAGGACGGTGAGCTCGTTGATCGTGCTCTGCGTCTCCTCAAGCTCTTTCATCTCCGTGTTGCGCACCTCGAGATCGCGCTTGGCCGCCACGATGTTCCTGTCCACGACCTGGACGCGGGGATGGTCCGCGGCAAAACGGCTGGTCAGATCCGCGCGCTGCTGCTGCAGCGCGGCCAGACGCTCGCGGACGACGCCGATCTCGCGGACCAGCTCGCCGCGGCCCTCCGACAGGGCGGTGACCGAATAGCGCGCCCGGAAGTCGTCCATCGCGTTGCGCAGCTCGGCCAGCTCCTGCTCGGCCTCCTCCATCTTGCCCTCGAAGTAGTCGCTGCCGCCGCTGGAGGTGTGGATCGCCCGGCGGTGGTCGATGTAGGCGTCGGTGATGGCGTTGACGACCTGCATGGTGAACTCGGGCTCCTTGCCGCCGAACTGGATCTGCAGGACGTTGGAGTCCACCAGCGGCGTGGCCTTGAGGCCCTCGCTCAGGTCCTCGATCCAGCCCTCGAGGGGCGGAACCTCGTTACGCAGGCCGAGCTCGACCATGAAGGCCCGCAGGCCCTTCCGGAAGGCCTTGATCGGGTTGGTCTCCTCGGGTGCCGGCGGCAGCTCGAGCAGCCCCAGCTTCTCGACCACGGCCTCCAGCACCGGCCGCGAGCCGACGATCTGCACCTCGGTGTTCATGGCCTCGGCCATGTCCGGGGCGACGAACTCGGGCGTCGCATAGGTCGCGGGCGTGAAGACCGGCGACTTGGTGCGCTCGATCAAGACCGCGGTCTCGGCCTCGAAGCCGGGCGGCTTCACGTAGACGAGCACAACGCTCAAGGCGATGACGAAGAGCCACCAGCCGATGATCGTCGTCTTCCAGCGAAACACGAAGGCGAGTATGTCGCGTCTGGTCATGATCCTGCCTGCTCCGGCCGGGTCTCCGCGACGGGCGCTCTGGCGGCGCCGGGCGCGCGCGGACCCGGCCCGTCAGTAAAACAGCTCGGGAACCGGGTATTCCCGCTTGTTCAGCACGATTCCGGTAATGGTCATCTTGGCGACCTCGAGGTCCTTGCGCAGACGCTCCAGCGCGAGCACGCCAGTGCGGTTGCTGTCGACCACGAGCAGAACGTGGTTGGCCTTCTCCGACCACTCGTAGGGCGCGCGGCCGTCGAGCGCGCCGGCATCGACCACGATCACGTCATAGCGCGCGCGCAGGCCCGAGATATAGTCCTCCCACTGCCCGCCGGAGGGCGGCCGACGGCCATCGGCCAGAAGCGGCAGGAAATGGACGCCCCAGTCCTGACGGAACTGGATCGCGGCATCCAAATCCTCCGCCAGTCCGTTGGGCGCCTCGGACGCCCGGGACGGCGGGCCACCCGCCTTGGCATGGCTCGGCTGGCCGTTGGCATCGAGGAGCAGGACGTCGGCGGCGCCGCTGCGCGCGAAGGAGCGGGCGAGACCCGCGCAGACGGTCGAGACCCCCTCGCCGCGGGTTCGCGCCGTCAGGATGTAGACGAGGGCATCGTTGCGGTACTCGGCGGACGATTCGGCGGCCGTAAGCCTCAGCCGCAAATCGTCGAACTCTCGTTCGATCGCCCGGACCTTTCTGGATGACCCGATCAAGTCTCGCGATCCTTCGCCAGCGCGCGCCTCTACATGAGAGAGGCTAGTTAAGCCAGAGCCACGAGGCACAATCAACTGTCCTGTGCCGCTGCCCCCCAAATGACATAGCCCGAATGTGAAAAGCTTCTCTAGACCCGCGTGGGTTGTTGGTCCATTTCACCGTAGAGCGCCGCAAGTTTCTTGCAATAGACTGAAATATCGAAGTTTTCGTTAAATCGCAGCCGCCCGGCGCGTTGCAGTCTCGCGCGCAGCGCCGGATCGCCGATGACCTTCTCGAGCGCGCCGATCAGCGCCTCGCGGTCGCCGGCCGGGATCAGGAGGCCGGACACGCCGTCCTCGACCACCTCGTCGGCCGCACCGACCCGCGACACGACCGAGGCCAAACCATAGGCCAAAGCCTCGAGCATCGCAATCGACAGTCCCTCGAAATGCGACGGTAAAACAAAGACATCGGATTGTCTGAGCAGGCCCTCGACCGCCGCGGCTTCGAGCCAGCCCGGGAACTCGATCCGCTCCGCCAAGCCGAGCGCCTCGGCGCGGGCCCGGTAGGCGGCGAGCGTCCCGTCGCCGGCGAGGCAGGCTCGCCAATCGAGCCGCGCCAGCCGCGGGTCGGCCAAGGCCTCGAGCAGCTCGTCGACGCCCTTCTCCGGGCGCAGCTTGCCGAGAAACAGCAGTCGGCAAGGACCTTCGGGCTCGCCGCGGGCCGGCGGCTCGGCCGGGCCGGCCACCCCGTTCATCAGGATCACGGCCTTGCGCGGGTCGATGCCGAGCTTGTCGTGCGCGGCCTGCCGCCATTGCGCGCCCAGGACGACGACCCGGTCGGCCCGGCGCAGGGTCGCCCGCAGCAAGGCCCCGAGCGGCGCCGGCAGGCCGCCGGCGAAGGCGACGAAGGCGCCGGAATGGAGATGCAGGAGGATCGGCAGCCCGAGCGCAGCACCCAGCCAGACGATGAGGCCCTTGCGCAGGATGCTGCCGCGCGAGGCCATGTGGATGTGCAACAGGCGGATGCGGCCGCGCCAGGCACCCCAGGCGATGCGCGCCAAGGCGGCGAGGAGGTAAAACGGGGAACTGTAAAGCTGCCAGGGCCCATAAGTGTCGACGATGCGGAAGGCCGGGCCGTCGCCGCTGTCCCGCCAGTATCTTACGACGCCGGTCACCAGCCGGCTGATCCCGCCGCGCTCGTCGGTGCCGCCGGGGGTGACGAGATAGACGCAAGGCGCCTGAGTTCGGCTTCGCTCCAGCGACCTGCCTGGCATTGCGCGCTCCCTGCACCGCGACCGCGTCGTACCCCTCACGGCCGCGGCCCGCACGATCAGGAATCGGACGACGAAACCGCAACCATCTTCGGCATCGCAGCCTCGGGCCAATCGCTATAAGAAGGGATTAACGCGAAGCTTGCCAAGATCCCAAGGGACAAGTCTCCGAAGGATCCAAGCGAGCCTCACGCCTCCGGGTGACGACATCTCTGATCCACGTACGATGGGGAGGCCTTGGCCTTGCGGGTCCTCCTGCTGATCCACAACCTCGACCTGGGCGGTGCCCAGACGGCGGTGCTGAACCTGGCGCGCGGCCTGAAGAGCCTGGGCCAGCCGCCGCTGGTCATGGCCTGGCGCCGGACCGGGGTCCTGGAGCCGCAGTTCCGGGCCGCCGGGATCGAGTTGGACCTGCCCAGCGGACCGCGCGGCGGCCTGCGCCGCCTCGGCGTCCCCGGACTGATCCGGCGGACCGTCGAGGCGCGGGGGATCGACGTCATCCACGCCCATATGTCCGATTCCGCAATCTGGGCGGCGCTGGTGCAGCCGCGCTGCCGCCGGCCGGCGGTGGTGACTCATCACAGCAGCGCCCTGATCGACACCGTGGGACGCGGACGCCCGGTCTATGGCTGGTTCCGGCGCCGCCTGCTGTTCCTGAGCGCACGGCATGTCGCCGTCAACGTCGCGGTCGCCGAGGCCGTGCGCACGCCCCTGGCCCGGGCGAGCGGCATCCCATCCGAGCGCATCGACGTGATCCCCAACGGGATTCCGCTGCCCCCTCAGGACGCCGTGGACGCGGCCCGCGAGGCCCGACGGCAGCGCGGCAAGCGCGCCGACTTCGCGCCGCGTCTGTTGTTTCTGGGTCGCCTGGCCGAGTCAAAGGCCCTGGACATCCTGATCCAGGCGGCGCCGCGGCTGTTCGAAGCCTATCCGACGGCCTCGATAGACATCGTCGGCGAGGGCGACAAGGAAGACGCCTTACAAGCCCAAGTCAAAGCGCTCGGCCTAACCGAGAAGATCCGCTTCCGCGGCTTTGCCGCCGACGTCGCCCCCTGGCTCCGTCAAGCCGACCTTTTCGTCTCGCCGTCCCGGGTCGAGGGCTTGCCCTTCGCTGTCCTGGAGGCGATGGCCTGGGGACTGCCGGTGGTGGCCAGCGACATCCCCGGTCATCGCGAGCTCGTACGTCCAGAGGAGACCGGCGTACTCGTACGCCTGGATGACCCAGAGCAACTCGCCGAAGCGCTGATCGAGGCTCTGCGCGAGACGACGCGTGGCCAGCACCTGACCGAAGCCGCCCAAGCGCTGGTCGCCGAAGGCTACAGCGAGGCCGCCATGGCGAGGCGCCATGTGGCGCTCTATCGGTCGCTGGCCGCGACGCCCGGTTCACAGAAGGCTCCGATTCTTTAGCTTTCTGTGCGAGACTGCGGCGAAGCGCGGGCGGCGACCGCCAAGCGCTTCCAACGCAAGGCTGCGGAGAACGCGATTGCGCGCACTGGCACAGCGACTGGGCGGCGGGCCACTGATACAGCTCGAGTGGCTGTTCGCGCTGCTGATGGCCACCGCCTTCGCCTATTTCGTCGGCACCGGCTTCTGGGTCGGCGCTGCCGGCATTCTCGGCCTGGTCGCCTTCGTCCTGCTGATCCTGATGCGGCCGGATGCCATCACCGTGATCTGGTTCGTCGGCATGCCGACGATCTTCATCGTCGGCAACAACGCGCTCTCCGGGATCCCCTTCGTCACCTTCGACCGGCTGCTGTTTCTCGCCGCCTTCGGCCTGCTCGTCGCCCGCCTGCTGGTCCAGCCCAGGTCGGTTCAGCGCATCGGCCCGATCGAGAAGAGCATGGCCTTGCTCCTGCTCGTCTTCATCATCTCCTGGGCCTTCACCATGCCCGGCAAGTCGAACGAGCTGCTGTGGGACGACACGGCGATGCTGTTCGACACCTATCTCATGCCCTTCGCCGCTTTCCTGGTGGCCCGCAACATCGCCTGGAGCGAGGTCACGGTAAAACGCTTCCTCTGGTGTTTCGTGCTCGTGGTCGGCAGCTACCTAATCGTCACGGGGCTGCTGCAATACGTCCTCGGCATGGACTTCTTCATGAGCAAGCAGCACCGCAACATGCACCCCGACCGCATGACCGGGCCCTTCATCAACGCGCTGGTCTTCGGCATCATCCTGGCCAGCGTCTTCATGATGGCGCTCTGGCTGTTCCTGCATTCCAAGCAGCCGTGGCAGCGCCTCCTTCTCCTGGGCATGATCGGCGGGCTCTGCCTTTGCATCCTGCTGAGCAAGGGCCGCGCGGTCTGGCTCGCCATGCCGATCGCGCTCGGCTACCTCTTCCTCATGGACAAGCGGATCCGCCCGCTGCTGATCGCGCTTGCCCTGCTCGCCGGACTGGCCGCGCCGCCGCTGACCTTCGTCATGGCCGAGCGCGCGGCCCTGGGCGAACGGCTGGGTGCGCGCTCGCCGGTCTTCAACCGCGTGGCGCTCTATGCCACGGCGGTCGATATGATCAAGGAGCGCCCGATCTTCGGCTTCGGCTTCGGGATCTCGACCTACGGCGACCACCGAACGCCGTTCCTGACGTCTTGGGGCGACGTGCCGGCCCAATACTCCATGGACGCCAGCATCCCGCACAACGAGTTCCTCAATGTCCTCGTGCTGGTCGGGGTGGTGGGCCTGGTGCCCTTCGTGATCCTGTTCTGGTACTGCTGGCGCGCGCTCGCGCGCTGCCATTCGGGGCGGGACCCTTGCGAGCCGCACGCCCGCGACCTGGCGCTCTACGTCCAGGCGATTTTCATCATCGTGGTCGTCAACGGCCAGTTCATGGACGTCTCGCGCGGCCACTTCTTCCTTTTCACCATGCTGTTCTTCCTGATGGGCATGGTCGTGCGCACGCCGCCGGCGGTGATCGAGGCCGAGCGGCTGGACTCGGGCTTCGGGCCGAAAAGGCCCCAGCGCCTCACTCCGCCGCCCGAAGCGCCGGCGTCGGGCCGGGCCTAGCGACAGGCTCGTCCGTCCCGCCGGCCGGGACCCTTGCCGCGATCGGCCGCCGGCCGATGGCGAGGCTGTAGAGCGGCGGCACCAGATAGAACGAGACGACGGTCGAGAGCAGCACCCCGCCGGCGATCGCCATGGCGAAGGGCGGCCAGAAGCCGCCGCCTTCGAGGATCAGCGGCAGAAAGCCGCCGAAGGTCGTGACCGTGGTCGAGACGATGTGCCGGCTGGAGGCCAGCACCACGTCGCGAATCGCCGCCCGGTCGCCGAGGCTCGCCCGTGGGTCCTGCTGCAAGGCGGTCATGATGATGATCGCGGCATTGATCGACACGCCGATCGAGCCGATCACCCCGATCAGCGCCTGAATGCCGAAGGGATACTGGAAAACCGCCAGCGCCAGCAGGCTGAGCCCCATCGAGAGGACGCTCACCAGCCCGGCGATCAACGACAGCCGGAAGGAATTGAAGGTCAGCACGATGGTCGCGACCATCAACGTGACGATCAGGCCGATCGGCGACATCAGGTTGCGCACCGTCTCCGCCCGGGCATCGGAATCCCCGCCCCACTCGATCCGGTAGCCCGGCGGCAGCGCCAGGGGCTGCGCGTCGAGGGTCGCCTTGAGCTTGGCCAGCACCTCTTCGGGGAGTACGCCGAGCTGCACGAAGGCCTGGACCGTGTTGACCCGCTCGCCGTTGCGCCGAGAGATCGGACTGTCCGAGGGCACCAGCCGCAGCTCGCCGAGGGCGAGCAGCGGAATGCCGGCGAAGTCGCCGTCGCGCGAGCGGGCCGCGCCGGCGGGCGGCATCACGTTGAGGGCGGCGATCCGCTCCGCCGTCGCGCGCTCGGCCGCGCCGATCCGCACCCGGACCGGGAGCTGCTCGGTGCCCTCGACCAGGGAGCCGCCGGTCGCGCCCTCCAGCAAGGCCTCGAGCTGCCGCGCCACGTCGGCGAGCTGAAGCCCGGCGAGACGGACCTTGTCCTCGTCGAGATCGAAGACCAGCTTCGGCGCACCGCCCAGCAGGTCGGCGCGGGTGTGGGTCACCTCCGGGATCTCGGACAGGATCGCCCGCGCGCGGTCGCCCAGGACCTGGAGCTCGGACAAGGACGGGCCGACCAGGCGCATCTCGACCGGCGCACCCACGGGCGGTCCCTGCACCAGATCGCGCACCAGCACCTGGGCCTCGGGCGCCGCACGGTCGAGGGCCTTCTGCAGGTCCGGGATCACCGCCTTGGTCGCCGCCGCCGAGCGAGTCGTGACCAGGGCCTCGGCGAAGCCGGGCACGCCGTCGCGGTCGGCCATCATGTTGTAGTAGAAGGCCGGCGCGCTCTCGCCGACGAACCAATGCACGTCGGTGATCTCGGGTGCGTCCCACAGGATCGCGTCCACGCGCGCCGCCGCCGCCCGGGTCTCGCCGATCGCCGTGCCATCGGGCAGGCTCACCTGGACGTAGAACTGGTTGCGCTCGACGCCCGGGAAGAACTGCGCGGTCAGGGTCGGAAAGGCGCCGAAGCCCACGACCGGCAGGACCAGGGCGACCAGGATGCCGAGCGCGCGATGGCGCAGCGACAGGTCCAGGGACCGCGTGAAGAGCTGGCCGACGAGGCCGCCGCGCGCGCCGTCGCGCCACCAGCGGGTCTTGCGGGCCGGGTCGGGCTCGGGCAGCAGGAAGCCGGCGAGCGCCGGCGTGATGGTCAACGCCAGCAGCAGCGAGGCGCTCAGCATCACGATCACCGAGATCGCGATCGAGCCGACGAAGTCGCCCGCCGGCCCCGGCAGCAGGGCCATCGGCATGAAGGCCAGCACCGTCGTCACCGTCGAGGCGAGCAACGGCACCGCCAAGCGCCGGGTCGCGCCGCCGACCGCCTCGAGCATGGGCCGTCCGGCCGCGCGCCGGCGCTTGATCTCGTCGGTCATCACGATCGCCGAGTCGACCAGCAGGCCGAGCGCGACGATCAGGCCGGTGACCGACATCTGCTGGATCGGCACGCCGAGGCGCTGCAGCACGGCGAGCGACAGCAGGCTGGTCAGCGGCAGCACGACCGCCACCACCAGAGCCGCCCGCCAGCCGAGCGTGATCAGCAGCACCAGCACGACGAGGCTGACACCGATGATCAGGTTCTCGCCCAGGCCGCCCAGCCGCTCGCGCGTGTAGTCGCTCTGGTCGAACAGCATCCGATGCTCGAGCCCGGCCGGCAGTCCGGCCTCGAA
>JAKSDN010000861.1 GCA_022360075.1 Kiloniellales bacterium
GCATTGACCTTTCGAGGTTCTTTTCGAGTCAGACTCTCAGACCTGGATGACTTCCTGTTCCGTTATCCAAAGCGTCGCAGATAGGTCTTGCAAAGCTCCACGGTCTGCTCGCTGTAGTCCAAGCCCATGGATTGGGCGAGCTCGGTTTCCGAGTGGCTGCCGATCCAGGCGACGAGGAGCAGACGACGCAACATGACGAACGTGGGGATCTCATCCTCCTCCGCCTGGGGCAAATCGATCACCCGGCGGTAGCCGAGGAGCCAGTGGCGGATCAGGTCGGTCACCTCGGGCAGGTGCTCGTAGAAGGAGACCGGCGTTGCGGCATCGTACATGAACCAGGAGAAACCGCAGTCGTCGAAGTCGATGACCTTCACCTCGCTTCCATCGATCAGCAGGTTCGCGAGCCTCAGATCGCAGTGGGCAAGGCCGAATCGGTTTTCGCTTTTTCCGTAGGCTGCCAGCCGCTGCCCGATCAAGTCCACCGTCTGGCCAAAGAGGTCCTGTTTCGCCGCGTCGACGCCCATGCCGTCGCGCCAGCGTCCCCAATGCGGCCGATCATCGCCCAGCGCTGTCTCGAAATCCCAGGTGAAGCGCTCGAAGGCAGCGGGCCGCTGCCAAGTCTTGACATGCTGATGCATGCGGGCGGTTACCTCGCCCAGCACCTCGAAGGGCTCGCGGAGATCCTCGTCCACGCCCGGCTCGATCCCGCTTTCCCAGTCGAAGAGCACGACATTGCGGGGCCGCGGCATGGCAGCGTGCGGCACCTTCTGGATGACGTTTCCATCGAGGCCCGGCACCGGAACCGGCGTGGCCACCACCCCCTTCGCGCGCAGGTCGACCAGCCAGGCTAGCTCGGAGGCGACCGCGGCATCGGAGTGGTATCCGTCGCGGTGGACGCGCAAGGCCCAGCGCCGGCCACTCGCCGTGTCCTCCACTTTATAGGTGGCGTTCTCTGACAGATTGACCATCTCGATGCTGCAATCGGATGGAAGCTCGTATTGTGCCGTTGCGGCTCGGCCGAGCTCGGCCAGGACACGCAATTGCTGCTCGTGCGGGAGCAAATCGAATGCCTGGCCCGTCGTGTCGTTTACGGTCATTGCCTATCTCCAGCGCTGTGGCGTCACGAGTTCCGGCCGCCAACGGCGTCGAGAATCGACACGATCTTGTCTTTCGCCCGCCTCACGTCGGGTTTCTGCCCCGACAGGAATATGCGGCCCGCAGCGCCAATCATCTGGACGTCGACGAGTGTTAGATCCGGGGCCGCCCGTTCGGCCTCGTTGGCGGCGAGTGCGGCGTAGAGGGCGGGCGCCATCTCGCAGATCAGCAGCGTCTGGCCCGGCATGATCATCGAGGCCTGGCGGTTGCGGTTGATGATGATCGCCTGCTGGTCCGAGATGTCTTCGATGATGTCGCTGTAGAGAATGCGGGGCTTGAGCGGCGCGCTTTCGGTCAGCCCGATACCGTCGAGGATCGCCTCGCCGGCTTGGGACAGCCTGTCTTGGTCGTCGCCGTGCACTTCCAGGATGCCGAACTGGCGCTCGACGAAGAGAATGCCGGGCTCCAGCTCCGGATCGGCCTTCAAGGCGATGTCGACGACCCGCTCGATCATCAGGGCCGGGGCGACTTCGATGATCAGGGCGTGCTGGCCGGCGAGCGGCGGATAGCCGCGGGCCCGTGTCGGCGTGCCCATATAGGCGGCGAACTGCGGCTGCAGGTCCCTGACGGTGAGGTAAACCCGCAGCTCGCCGGTGGTGGCCGCCCGCTGCGCGCCTGTGGCGCCGCGCATCTCCGCTCTCCTTGCCGGACGCGATGTTCCGAGCCGCGGTTAGCGCTTTGCGCCCGGCGTCGTGAAGTGCTTGGAGACGTCGCCGTGCGGCCGCGGGATGACGTGCACCGAGACGAGCGTGCCGACCTGGCCGGCCACGTCGGCGCCGGCCTCCGTCGCCGCCTTGACGGCGCCGACATCGCCGTTAATGACGACCGAGACCAGGCCGTCGCCGACTTCCTCGCGGCCTATGATGGTGACATTGGCGGCCTTGACCATGGCGTCGGCGGCGGCGAGGGCGGCCACGTAGCCCTTGGTCTCGATCATTCCGATTGCGTTGCTCGACATGGTTTCCTCCTGTGAAGATCTGCTATCGGCGTTTCGACGCCGGCCTGGCTTCCTCGTCGATGATCCCAATGATCAGCGCGTCGATCGGCGGCGGCTTGTCGGGGAACCAGGCGGCGGCGACGGAGCCCGTCGCCACCATGACGCGCTCGCCTTCGCCGCAGCCCAGCGGATCGAAGGCGAGCAGACGGCCGCCACTCTCCTCGGCCACGACTTCGAGGATCGAGCCGGCTGGGACCTCGGCCAGCCGCTTGGTGGCCCAGATGCGCCCGGCAACGGTTGCGCACAGCATCAGCCTTTCCTTTCGATCTTGAGACCCAGCGCCCGGATCCGGTCGCGAGCCAGCGGCGTCACGACCGCGTCGGGCGCGAGACACACGGTGCCGGTTTTTGCGAAGAGGTTGATCTTGGCCTCGGTGACGGCGCCGCTGAGCACCGTCGTGTGATCTGCGACCGCAGCCGGAGGCAGACTTCTCGTCGCAGGCTCCAGAGTGTCGAGCGTGAAGCGGTGCCGTCCGCTTCGCACCGCGGCGCCGGTCGCCGGGTCGTCCAGCAGGCCGATCAATCGCCGGACGAAGGCGGCCAGATCCGCATCGCTGACGAGCCTGACTGCTTCCGCCTCACCCACCGGGGCGTTGTCGGTCTGGCCGCGCCCGGCCAACACCTCGCGCAGCACGTCGCGCACCATGGCGCGGAGCGCGGTCTCGCTCATGCCACCAGCTCCAGGGCTTCGCTCGCCGCGCTCGCCGCCGCCCGCACCTCCGACTCGGAGCCGGAGAGATAGAGCCGGCCGGTCGCGCCGATCATGCGGTAGTCGACGACCTTGATGTTGGCGGCCTTCTCCGCCTGGTTGCTGGCGAGGATGGCGTAGGCCGCGGGCTCGGTCTCCAGCACGAAGAGGGTCTCGCCGGCCAGGATCATCGAGCCGATCTTGTTGCGGTTGATCAGGAAGGCGTGCAGCGCGTCGATCCGGGTGACGATCTTGGAGGCCAGGATCTTCGGCCGCATGGCCTCGGCCGCCGTCACCGCCAAGTCGTTCAAGACCGCATCGGC
>JAKSDN010000292.1 GCA_022360075.1 Kiloniellales bacterium
GGGTCGAGTGCCGCATCCCCGGCGCCGACGCCAACCCCTACCTCGCCTATGCCGGAGTCCTGGCCGCCGGCCTGCACGGCATCGAGAACGAGCTCGAGCTGGGCCCGCCCTACGAGGGCAACGTTTACGAGGCCGAGGACGTGCCGGACGTGCCCAAGACCCTGCGCGACGCCCTGGCCGCCTTCGAGGGCTCGGCGGTGATGCGCGCGGCCTTGGGCGACGCGGTGGTGGAGCACTACGTCAACGCCGGCCGCTGGGAGCAGGCCGAGTACGACCGCCGGGTCACGGACTGGGAGCTGATCCGCAACTTCGAGCGGGCGTAACCCCGGCCATCAAACGCTGCCCCGTGAGTAACCGTGAGTTACTATGGCGCGTCAATAGAGGACACTAGGTGTATTGCAGGTCGGCGCAGCCGGCCCTCGAGCTATTGGTGACTGAGCACATTCATTGGATTACGGTCATGCCGAAAGCTGATCTCCGCGGTTTCCCCCGCACCCTGACGCTCTTGATTCTTTCCCTCTTCCTGGCGCTTTCCATCGGCCAGGCCGGCGCCCAGACGTTGCAGGCCACCGACGCGGCCGAGCTGCAGCGCCTGGTCGCGGAGGCGCAGAGCGAGGGTGCGAAGATCGTCGTGATCGAAACACCGGCGGGCGCCATGGCTGCGCCGGCGGAGGCGCCAGGCCTCGGCACGGTGATCCACGACCGGGCGCTCGAGGCCCGCTCGCGGCTGCGCCAGATCATCGCCGGTGCGGCGGACTTCCCCGCCCGGGCCGCCGCGACCATCACCGCCAAGAGCGCGGAGGGCGATGCGAGCTGGCCGATCCTGGTGATCCTCTTCGCGGCCCTCTTCCTGCTCATCGGTAGCGCCATAGAATGGCTGTTCCACATCTGGGGCCGCGCCCACTTTCGCCACCTCTTCAACCCGACGCCGCAGAGCCACGCCGAGAAGATCGCCTACCTCCTGCTGCGCGGGGCCATGCAGACCGTCGGCATCGCGATCCAGACGGGCGTCGCGCTGCTCCTCGCGCTGGCCATGGACGAAGGTCTCGACCATCTGCGCACGACCCACCTGATCATCTTCGGTGCCGTTGCCTCGGTGCGCGCCTTGTCGGTGTTCTTCCGGAACCTTCTGGCCTACGACACGCCGAGCCATCGCCTGCTGGCGTTGAGCGACCGGCAAGCCGTCACTTTCCATCGCGGCCTGCTGACCCTGTCGATCGTCATCGCCTTGGCCGGCGGCACCTGCCTGTGGATGGAGAAGCTCGACCTCGACTGGAACGCGCACCTGCTGGCCCTGCTCGGCGCCATGACGCTCTCGACCCTGCTGATCGTGGTCTTTGCCGCCTGGCAGCGCGATGCCGTCGCCAGCATGATCCTGGGCCCGGGCGAGCCGGCCGAGAAGCCCGTGGCTCAACGGCTTCTGGCCCGCGTCTGGCACCTTCTGGCCGGCCTCTACTTCGTCGTCGCCTGGGCCGTCGCTTCGATCCGCCTGGTGCTCGAGCTGCCCAACGCGCTGGGCCTGGTGACCGGGCCCGTGCTCATCGTCTTCGCCGCCATCGCCGCTTACGGCGTGGCGCTGCTGCTGATCGAGTGGTTCTTCGCCCGGCGCGGCAAGGGCGACGCGGGAGCCGAAGAGCCGGCGCCCCCTGAAGAGACCACGGATGGCGCCCGGCCCGCGACCTTCAAGGATCTGGCCCGCTCCGCGGCCGGCCTGATCGTCGTGGCCATGACGCTCTGGTCGATCTTCGATGTCTGGGGCCTCGACATCGCGGTCGAGGGCGGCATCCTGCACAGCCTCTGGGAAGTCCTGCTGGTCGGCTTCATGGCCTACCTCGCCTTCCAGAGCGTAAAGATCTTCGTCGACCGTAAGATCGAGGAGGAAGGCGGCTTCGAGGCGGCCGAGCCCGGCGAGGAGGGCGGCGCCAAGGGCAGCTCGCGCCTGGCCACGCTGCTGCCGTTGTTCCGCAACTTCCTGTTCATCGTGATCGCGGTGATCGCGGGCATGATCGCGCTGTCCGAGATGGGCGTGGACATCGCCCCGCTGTTCGCCGGCGCCGGCGTGATCGGCCTGGCGATCGGCTTCGGCGCCCAGACCCTGATCCGCGACATCTTCTCCGGCGCCTTCTTCCTGATGGACGACGCCTTCCGCAAAGGCGAGTACATCGACATCGGCACCGTCAAGGGCACGGTCGAGCGGATCTCGATCCGCTCCCTGCAGCTCCGCCATCACATGGGGCCGCTGCACACGGTGCCCTTCGGCGAGGTCATGCATCTGACCAACTACTCGCGCGACTGGGTGATGATGAAGCTGCCCCTGCGCCTGACCTACGACACCGACGTGGAGAAGGTGCGCAAGCTGATCAAGAACCTGGGCAAGGAGCTGCTCGAGCATCCCGAGGAAGGCCACAAATTCCTGCAGCCGCTCAAGTCGCAGGGCGTCTACAAGATGGAAGACTCGGCGATGATTCTCCGGGTCAAGTACATGACCAAGCCCGGCGATCAGTTCACGACGCGCAAGCTGGTCTACGCCAAGATCCGCGAGCTTTTCGAGAAGGAAGGCATCCACTTCGCCCACCGCGAGGTGACGGTGCGCGTCGCCGAGACCCCGAACGGCCGCCCTTTGACCGAGGCCGACAAGGAAGCCATTGCCGGCGCCGTCGCCCCGGTGCCCGACGAGCCTGACCTGGCCAAGACGGGGACGGGGGAGCGCTAGGCGACGGGTTTGGTGGTCGGGTGCCTTCGGATGAGGTGCTGCATAACCAGAGTGCGTCCTTCGAGACGCCGCCTTCGGCAGCTCCTCAGGATGAGGTTGATTCTTGGTGGCACCAAGAAGAGCCCTCATCCTGAGGAGCCCGCGCTAGCGGGCGTCTCGAAGGACGCACGGTGGCATTCCAGCCGCTCGGTCAGCCCTTGAACAGCCCCATCCGCTCCCCTAAAGGGCTGTCGCCCGACACCGTCATTGCTTCGCGACGCTCGCAATGACGGCAGCTGCCCTACCCGCTCTCCTTCCGCCAGAGTTCGCCGACCAGATTGAAGAGGTCGCTCCAGTCGTTGGCGCCGCGGCCCTGCTGGCGCGCGGTCTCGTAGGCCTCGAGGCTGCCGGGGCCGGTGAAGCAGGGAATGCCCTCGCGCGCCATCGCGGCGACGGCGATGGCGAGGTCCTTATGGGCGTTGTCGACGGAGAAGCCGGCGCTGACGTCGCCGGCCAGGACCTTCGAGGGGAAGTAGCTCTTGGTGTGGCCGTTCATCGCGGTGGTGCCGTTGACCACGCGCAGCAGCGCCTCGGGCTCGACCCCGCCGGCCTCGGCGAGGCGCAGCGCCTCGGAGGTGGTGACCGCCGCCACGATCGAAAGGTAGTTGTTGGCGATCTTGATCGTGCTGGCCTGGCCAACGGCGCCGCAGTCGACGATGGCGTTACCCATGGCTTCCAGCGCTGGCCGCACCGCCGCCTTGTCCTCGGCCTCGCCGCCCAGCATGAACAAGCTCTCGCCGACCGCGGCATGGGCAGCGGTCCGTCCCACGGGCGCATCGAGGTAACGCCAGCCGGCCTCGGCGGCGAGCGCGGCCAGGTGTTGCGCGGCGGCCGGGTCGACCGTGCTCATGTTCATCAGCAAGCGGCCCGAAACCTCAGCGGCGAGGATGCCGGCCGCGCCCGTCATCACCGCTTGCACGTCGGGCGCGTTGGGCAGCATGGCGATGACGAGATCGGCGCCCTCGGCCACCTCGCGCGGCGAAGCGGCCGCCCTGCCGCCGGCTTGCCGGAAAGCCTCGACGGCCGCAGCCGAGAGGTCGTAGCCCTGCACGGCGAAACCGGCCTTGAGTAGGTTCCCGGCCATGGCCTGGCCCATGGTGCCGAGCCCGATGAAGCCGATGGTCTCGAGATTCGCCACGGCAGCCTCCCAAATTCAGGACAGTTTCAACGGTGCGGACACCCACCCCACTTGTCATACCCGGGCTTGACCCGGGTAGCCAGAAGACCCGTCGTATCGGCTTGGAAACGCGCCCACTTAAGGGCTCCTTGAGCCCTCCTGGACCCCCGGATCAAGGCCGGGGGTGACGCCAGGGGAAATCCCTACCCCGCGCCTCCTTACAGTCATCACGCCAACCGCAACCGACGAATGGAAGCCGGTCGCTCGTCTCGATGAAATCAGCCACCCGGCGGCGGTGCCGTCGTTTCGCGGACCAGCAGGTTGGCCGGAATCTCGCTGTGCGTTGCGACCGTTGCGCCGGCCAGGCAGTCCAGCAGGTAGTCCGCGGCCTGTCGACCCATCTCGCGCGAGGGGACGTGGATCGTCGTCAGCGTCGGCGTGAGCTGAGCGGTGAGCGGCAGGTCGTCGAAGCCGGTGATCGAGACCTCGCCGGGCACGGCGATGCCCTGGGCCTGGCACTCGAAGAGGCAGCCCATCGCAAGCACGTCGTTGCCGCAGACGATCGCCGTCGGCCGTTCGTGCTGAGCCAGCAGCGCCCGCGCCGCCTGCCGGCCGGCGGCGATGTCGTAAGGCCGCTCGAGCAGGCGTTGCGGATCGAGAGCCAATCCGCGTTCGGCCAGGACGTCGCGGATGCCTTCGACCCTCGAGGCGGCGCGGTCGTTGTCGCGCTGGATTCCAGCGATCATCGCGATGCGCCGATGACCGATGTCGATCAGATAGGCCGCGATTCGACGCGCGGCCGCGTAGTTGTCGAAGCCGACGCAGGGATGCGGGCTCTTCGGATCGAAGGCCCAGGTGTTGACGTAGTGGATTGCATTGCGCTCCAGGAAGCGATAGGCCGCCGACTCGTGGCTCTGGCCGATCAGCATGACGCCCTCGACGCCGCGTTCGAGCAGGCGCCGGATCTGCAGCGTCTCGTGCGCCAGGTCGTAGTTGGAGATCGAGACGAAGAGGGTGTAGCCGGCCTCGTGTAGGCGCCGCTCCAGGGCCTCGACCCCGGCGGCAAATATCGCGTTCTCCAGGGTCGGGATCACCGCCCCGATCGTAAAGGAGCGCAGGCTTGCCAATGCCCGCGCCGCGCCGTGGCCGACATAGCCGAGCGCGGCGACCTGGGCCTCGACCTTGCGGCGCAGCTCGGCGCTGACATCGGGCGAGCGATTGAGCACCCGCGAGACGCTGGCGGTCGAGACCCCGGCCGCGCGGGCGATGTCCTCGACCTTGGGCTGCTGGCCGCTGCCGCGTCGGCTTCTTCGTAAGCGATTACGATTTCTCTCAGGATTGCGGCTCATGATGGCATCACGGCTCGATCGGTCAAGCGGAAGGGATCAAAGTCTCCAACTTAACTATCTGTCACAGCACATGTTCTATCTCACCATAGATTCCAATTGACCTCAACTGGACGGGCATGCTTTGATCGTCAGAATGTAAGCGATTACAGAAATCGCTTATGAATCGAATGAGGCGCGTGAAACGACGCCCCAGGGGAGGACATGCGAGCGATGTCGGACTCGTCCCAAGAAGATCGTGACCTTGACGTTAAGGCGCCGCGGCGTGGCCGGATCGCGCTCTGGTGCGCCGCCGGGCTGTTCCTCGCCTATCTGGCGCACGTCGTCGTCGGCAAGGTCAGCGTGGTCTCGGGCGCCAGCATCGCCGCCGGGTTCGGTGACGTGCCCGAGTTCCTTCTGCTGTTCCTGGCCTGCCTCTGCTTCGCCGTCGCCATCCTGCAACTGGAGCGCCGCTGACGGCGCGGAACGCGAGGCCTCAGAACAAGACCGAACGAAACCGCAAAACCGGGAGGACATCATGGAAACGGACAAAGAGAAGCGGGAGATCAAGGCGATCGAAAGGCGCCGCTTCTTCGAGCTTTCCGCGAAGTACGGCGTGACCACCGCGTTGGTCGCGGCGGCCGGCGGCAC
>JAKSDN010000235.1 GCA_022360075.1 Kiloniellales bacterium
GCCCAAGCGCATGATCGTGATCGGCGCCGGCGTCATCGGTCTCGAGCTCGGCTCGGTCTGGTCGCGGCTCGGCGCCGAGGTCGAGGTGATCGAGTTCCTCGACCGCATCCTGCCGGGCATGGACGGCGAGATCTGCAAGCAGACGCAGCGCATCCTCGCCAAACAGGGCCTCAAGTTCCGGCTTGGCGCCAAGGTGACCGGGGCCAAGACCAACAAGAGCGGCGTGACGCTGGCGGTCGAGCCGGTCAAGGGCGGCGAGGCCGAGCAGGTCAAGGCCGACGTGGTGCTGCTCGCCATCGGCCGGCGGCCCTACACCGAGGGCCTCGGGCTGGAGGCGCTGGGCGTGCGCAGCGACAACCGCGGCTTCATCCAGGTCAACGAGCGCTTCGAGACCGGCGTGCCGGGGGTCTACGCGGTCGGCGACTGCGTGCCGGGCCCGATGCTCGCCCACAAGGCCGAGGACGAAGGCGTGATCTGCGCCGAGATCATCGCCGGCCAGAGCGGTCACATCGACCACAACCTGGTGCCGGGCGTGGTCTACACCTGGCCCGAGGTCGCCGGCGTCGGCCAGACCGAGGAGCAACTCAAGGAGGCCGGCGCCGACTACAAGGTCGGCAAGTTCCCCTTCACCGCCAACAGCCGCAGCCGCTGCACCGGCGAGACCGACGGCCTGGTGAAGATCCTGGCCGACGCCCAGAGCGACCGCGTGCTGGGCTGCCACATCGTAGGCCCGCTGGCCGGCGATCTGCTCGCCGAAGCGGTCCTGGCCATGGAGTTCGGCGGCACCGCCGAGGACATCGCCCTGACTTGCCACTCCCACCCCGGCATGGGTGAAGCGGTCAAGGAAGCGGCGCTCGCGGTCCACGGCCGGCCGATCCACATCTGAGGCGGCGGGTCGGGCCCTTCGCATTTCCCCGGGTGCGGGGATGGATCGCTCGGTCTTTCCGCGCCCGTCACGTCGCCACAGCCCGCCGACACGCCATCCATGACCGGCCCCCGTCTCATCGCCGTGCTCTGCCTAGCCGAGATCGCCTCCATGACGGGCTTCGGCAGCTTCGCCGCCCTGCTGCCATCGTTCGCCGAGTCCTGGCAGCTCAGCAACACGCAGGCCGGTTGGGTGAACGGCATCTACTTCGGCGCCTACATGGTGGCGGTGCCGGTTCTGGTGAGCCTGACCGATCGGATCGACCCGCGCTGGGTCTATATCGTCTCGGCGCTGGCGACCGCCCTGGCCTCGCTGGGCTTCGCCTTGCTGGCCGAGGGCTTCTGGAGCGCGCTGCTGCTGCGCGCGATTGCCGGCGCCGGCCTCGCCGGGACCTACATGCCGGGCCTGAAGGCGCTGACGGACCATCTGCCAGAGCAGCTGCGCGCCCGCGCGGTCGCCTTCTACACCGCCAGCTTTTCGATCGGCAGCGCGGCCTCGTTCTATTTCACGGGTGAGCTCGCGGCCTGGCTCGACTGGCGCTGGGCCATCGGGCTCGCCGCCACCGGGCCGGTCCTGGCCCTGTTGGCGGTGCTGCTGCTGGTGCCGCGCGCGACGCCCCATGCGGAAGTCCGGCCCTGGGCCGCGCTGCTCGACTTCCGCCCGGTGCTGCGCAACCGCGTGGCGCTCGGCTATATCCTGGCCTACTGGTCGCACAACTGGGAGCTCTTCGCCCTACGCTCTTGGCTGGTCGCCTTCCTGGTCTACGCCCAGGATCTGCAGGCCGAGGGCGCCCTGGGCCTGGACTGGCGGCCGACCAGCATCGCCACGCTGGTGATCATGCTCGGCCTGCCGGCGAGCGTGCTCGGCAACGAGGCGGCCCAGCGCTTCGGCCGGCGCCGGGTCGTCACGGCGGTCATGGCGGCCTCGGCAATCATCGCGCTCGGCATCGGCTTTTCGGCACCGCTGCCCTTCGTGCTCATCGTCGCGTTCTTCGTGCTTTACGGTATCACCGTCACCGGAGACTCGGCCTCGATCACGGCCGGCGCGGTGGCGGCTGCCCAGCCGGAGCTGCGCGGGGCGACCATGGCCGCCCATTCCTTCATCGGCTTCTCCGGCGCCTTCCTGGGTCCGCTGCTGTTCGGCGTGGTGCTGGACCTGGCGGGCGGCGCGTCGAGCGGCCTGGCCTGGGGCTTGGCCTTCGCTTCCTCCGGCCTCGCCGTCGCCCTGGGGCCGCTGGCGCTGTGGTGCCTGGCGAGCAGCCGAGCCGATGATTAGGCCTTCGCGCGCGGATGGGCTTTGTCGTAGACCTTCAAGAGGTGCGCTGCGTCGACGGCGGTGTAGCGCTGCGTGGTCGAAAGCGAGGCATGGCCGAGCAGCTCCTGGATCGCGCGCAGGTCGCCGCCGCTGGCCAGCAGGTGGGTCGCGAAGGAGTGGCGCAGGGCGTGCGGCGTCGCGCTTTCCGGCAGGCCGAGCAGCGCGCGCAGGCTTTGCAGGCGTTGCTGGATGATGCGCGCGCGCA
>JAKSDN010000689.1 GCA_022360075.1 Kiloniellales bacterium
CGTGAGACCCGAGACCAGCCCCATCACGCTGCACAGCGGATTGACCACCAGCCGCGCTGTCCCCGAGGTCATCTTGCCGAGCGGCAGGTTGATCATGGCCGCTGCCATCAGATTGGCATGGGTCAGCTCCGATCCCTTCGGTGCGCCGGTCGAGCCGGTGGTGTAGATCACGACCGCCGTGCTGTCGCGGTCGACGCGGCGCGCGATGAAGGCGTCCGCCTCTCCGGCCATCAGATCGGCGAGCGCGGGCAGTCCCTCGACCGGGGAATCCGCCAAGGGATCCGCGGGTATCACCCAGAGATGCTCGCAGATCTCGTTCTTCTCTTGCGCTGCGATGGACTGCGCCGCGGCCTCGCTGTCGCCGTAGCCGTCGAACGTGAAAAGCCCGCGCACATTGCAGTCGCGCATCTGGGTGATCATCTCGCGCAGGTGCAGGCTGCAGGCGAGCAGCACGGGCGTCGCCCCGGTCTTCATGATACCGTAGTACGCGATCACGAAGCCCGGCCGGTTGGGGCAAAAGATGCCGACGCGATCGCCCGGCCCATAGCCGCGCCGGGTCAAGCCGTGGGCGACCTTGTTCGCCAGCGCCTCGATCTGACCGTAGCTGTAGCGCCGGCCGTCGTGGATGACGGCGGTCGCCTCCGGCACGCGGCGGGCGGTGACCTCGAGGTAGAAGGCGGCGTTGAGCATCTCAGTTCTCCGCTGCTCGTGAGGCGGCGATGCCGCGAGCCTCCGGTAAGGAGGCGGCGGCCGCGACGGTAAGGCCCATGACGGCCAGCGCCGCCGCGAAGTGCCAGGTCACGCCGAGCTGCTGCAGGGCGAAGCCGCCCCACAGCGGCCCGACGACCCGGGCCAGGCTCAGACCGGACTGGACCATGCCCATGGCGAGGCCTTGCGAGTCGGACGGCGCCGTTTTGCTGACGAGACTGGTCAGGCAGGAGCAGCCGCTCGCCACGCCGGCGCCCAGCAGGGCCATGGCCAGATAGGCGTTGAGGCTCGTCGGCAGCAGCGCGAG
>JAKSDN010000995.1 GCA_022360075.1 Kiloniellales bacterium
CAGCGCCTTGGCAAGAGCAGGCCGGAAATCGCGCGCCCCCTCGAGCCGCTCGAAAAGTGCGGCAGCCTCGCTGCGCTCCTCCTCGACGAAGGCTCTGATGATGTCGGTCTTGGACGGGAAGTAGCGGTAGAGCGCGCCGGGACTCATGCCGGCGGCCGCGCAGATCGCGGCCATGCCGGTCTGATGGAATCCCTTCTCGATGAACAAGGCTTCCGCGGCGCGGAGGATCTCCGCCTTCTTGGCCGTGAAGGCCGCTTCGTCGCGCGTGCGTGCCATAGCTTCGCTCCGATCTCTTGCCCGGTCCTTGAAGACCGCCGGTCAGATCTCAATATAAGAGCGAACGATCACTCTTACAATAGGCGAAAGGCGGATAGCATGACCGATGGGATAACCGAGGCCCCGCTCATGGTCTTCGAGATCGTCACGGCCCTACTCTTCGTCGTCGGCCTGCCGATCCTGCTCGTCGAGCTGATCGCCCTGTGGCGCAAGCGCCGGCTCGATTGGCGGCGTGCTTCGGGCATGCTGACGAGCGCCTTCTGTCTCGTCCCCGCGACCCTGATCGAACTGCTTTTCGTCGGCGCGCTTGTCGCCATCTACTTCTGGGTCGCCGGCTTCGCGCCTTGGCCGATCGCGACGACTTGGGTGAGCGCGGCGCTCTGCCTGCTGCTCGTCGACTTCCTCTACTACTGGGAACACCGCCTAGCACATCAGGTCAATGTGCTCTGGGCGCTCTATCACTCCGTCCACCATTCGGCAGACCATTTCGATCAGACCATCGCGCTCAGGGTCAGCTTCGTCGACTTCTTCGTCTCGCCGCTGATCTACCTGCCGCTGCTGCTCGCGGGATTCGACCCGATTCTGGTGCTGGTCTGCTTCGGCGTCGTGCTCGCCTGGCAGCAGTGGATCCACACCGAGCTGGTCGGCCGTCTGCCGTGGCTCGACCCTTGGCTCAACACGCCCGCCAACCACCGGGTCCATCACGCGCGCAACCCGCAGTACCTCGACCGCAACTACGGCGGACTCTTGATCGTCTGGGACCGGCTGTTCGGCACCTATGTGCCGGAGGGCGAGGCCGTCGACTACGGTCTCGTCGAGCCGCTGCGCAGCCGCAACCCGCTCGCGGTCCACTTCCATGTGCTCGTGAAGCTGGTCAGAAAGATCGCGGCGGCACGTTCGGTCGGCGCGGTGGCGAAGACCCTGCTCGGACGACCAGCGTAAACAACAGCGTCGAGCCCTTTCCCTTCATGCTGAGTCTGTCGAAGCATAATACGGGGACAGTATCCTGTTTTCGTGATCGAGAACCCTTCGTCGGCTGAACAATACCCGCGGTTGCCGCAGGAAAATAGTATACTGTCCCCGTATTACAAGCGATGGAAATGCGCCCGGCGCAGCGCGGCGCCGGGCGCGGAGTGGAATGCCGAGACTCGCCGTCAGGCGATGGCGGGATCGAGGGCCACCGTGTAGAGCGTCTCGCCCTCGAGGTCCTTGAGCTCGACGGTCATGACCTCGCTCGCGCCGTCGATCTTGACCTGGCCGTAGAACTGCATGCCCTCGCTGGGCGCCAGGTTTCTGCGGCCGCCCTCGGGCGCCCTCGAGAAGACGACCTGCGGGCCGAAGGTGTTGTCCATGTCGTTCGGCCCGAAGGTGCCGGCGTTGAGCGGGCCGGAGACGAACTCCCAGAACGGCGTGAAGTCCTGGAACTGGGCCTTGTTCGGGTCGTAGTAATGCGCCGCGGTGTAGTGCACGTCGGCGGTAAACCAGACCACGTTCTCGATCGCGTTGTGCTTGATGAAGGACAGCAGGTTCGCCATCTCGAGCTCGCGGCCGAGCGCCGGGCCGTCGCCGTTGGCCAGGTTCTCGAAGGCCTTGTCGCCGTCGCGCACCATCATGCCGATCGGCATGTCGGAGGCGATCACCTTCCAAGTCGCGTTCGAGGCGAGGAGCTGCTGCTTCAGCCAGCGGATCTGCTGGGCGCCGAGGAAAGTCGTCTCCTCGTTGGCGACCGGCTGGCGGTTGGCCGTGTTCGGGCCGCGATAGCTGCGCTTGTCGATGAAGAAGACGTCGAGCAGCGGGCCGTAGTGGATCGCGCGGTAGATCCGCTCGCGGTCCTCGGCGTTCTCCCAGATCGGCATGAACTCGAGGAAGGCGCGCTTGCCCCGGGCCGCGAGCAGGGCGACGCTCTTCTCCTTGTAATCGTCTCGGTCGAGGATCTCCTGCGGGTACCAGTTGTTGACCGTCTCGTGGTCGTCCCATTGCGAGAACATCGGCACCATCGCGTTGAAGGCCTTCACGTTCTCGTCCATCATGTTGTACTTGTAGTTGGCGCGGAACTCGGCCAGCGACTCGGCGTTCTTCGCCTTCTCCTCGATCGTCACGTTCTTCCAGACGCCGCCGTCGGGCAGTTCCTTCTCGGCCTGGATCGGGCCGTCGGCATAGACCGTGTCGCCGGAGTGGATGAAGAAGTCCGGGCTCTCGTTGCGCATCTGAGCGTAGATCTTCATCCCGCCCCAGTCGGTATTGATGCCCCAGCCCTGGCCCGCGGTATCGCCCGACCAGACGAAGTTGATGTCGCGCTTGCCGGCCGGTGCGGTGCAGAAATGCCCGACCACGGGCTCGCTCATCGAGGTCAGGTCGCCGAGGTCCTGGAACTGCACACGGTAGAAGATGTCCTGGCCCGAGGGCAGGCCGGTCAGCCGCATCTTGGCGGCGAAGTCGCTGCTCTCCAGCGCCGCCGGGCCCATGACCTTGTGCGCGTTGGCGAAGGAGTCGCTGGTCGCGAGCTCGACCACCATGCGGCTCGGACGGTCCGCGCGCGCCCAGATCACGCCGCCGTCCATCGACACGTCGCCGCTCTGCAGGCCGTGGGTGATCTTGGGACGCATGCTGTCGGCGAGCGCGATGTAGGGCCGGGCGATGAGGCCGGTGGTGGCCAGCGCCCCGCCGGCGAGCACGCCTTGCCGCAGCAAACGCCGACGCGTGATTCGAGGCCGCCTGATGATCTCTCTCATGACCAATTCTCCAACTGATTTGGTTGGTTCGGGGGATTTTGGTCATTCGTCATTAGTCGGGGCGCCTTGCAAAGCCATGACGCTGCCGTGACGGCAGGCTGAAGCTTGGCTGACAGTCGCATGACCTCAGGGGACAAACGCCAACCCAAGGCATCAACGGCGGGCGTCGAGTCTCGGGGCTTCGGTTGTCCTGACAGCTTTGCCGCCGCGCCGAGGCTCGACGCCCTTGGCCCTGGCCTGCGCGGCCCGCTCGTCCGCACCGAGCGCCTTGAGCAGCGCTGCACGCACGGCATTCAGCTTGGCCTTGCTGGTGATCTTGGCGCCGCGCGAACCCTGGACGTAGAAGACATCGACCACGCGCTCGCCGAAGGTCGAGATCTTGGCCGAGCGGATCGTCAGGTTCTGCTCGCTGAGCGCCTGGGTCACGCGGAACAGCAGGGCCGGGCGGTCGCGGCCGTTGACCTCCAGCACCGTATGGTCGGCGCTGGCGTTATTGTCGATCAGCACGCGCGGCGGGACCTTGAAGACCGAGAGCCGGCTGGGGATCGACGAGCCGGGCCGGGCCAGCACCTCGGCCGGATCGAGGCGGCCGGTCAAGGTCTTCTCGATGGCGGCGGAAAGCTTGGCGATGCGGCCCGGGCTGTCGAAGGGCTCGCCCTTGACGCCCGTGACGTAGAAGCTGTCGAGCACCATGCCGTTGGCCAGGGTGAAGATCTTGGCGCCGTCGATCGAGCCGCCGGCAACGGCGATCGCACCGGCAATCCGGCTGAACAGACCCTTGACGTCGCGGGTATAGACCGTGACCTCGGTGACCTCGCGATAGCGGTCGACCCGCGTGTCGACCATGAGCGGCGCGGCGCTGCGCTCGGCCTCGCGGATCAGGCAGGCGTGGCGCACCAGGGTCTCGTTGTCCGCCGAAAGCCAGTAGGAGGGCGTGCCGCGCTTGAGGTGGGCAGCGATCTCCTTGCGCGTCCAATCGCGCAAGGCGAGCTTGAGCTTATCCTGCGCGGTACCGATGCGCCGGTCGCGGCGTTCGGCGGTCAGCCCGCCGCTCAGAAGGTCCTCGGTCTTCCAATAGAGCTCGCGCAGCAGGGCCGCCTTCCAGGCGGTCCAGGTGCCGGGCCCGACGGCGCGAATGTCGGCCACAGTCAGCACGAGCAAGAGCCTGAGGCGCTCCAGCGACTGGACGTTCTGGGCGAAGTCGCGGATCGTCTTCGGATCCTCCATGTCGCGCGTGAAGGCGGTGTGGCTCATGTCCAGGTGGTGCAGCACAAGCCAGGCGACGCTCTCGGTCTCCTCTTCGGAGAGGCCGAGGCGCGGACCGAGCTTGTGGGCGATGCGCGCGCCGACTTCGGAGTGGTCGCCGCGCCGGCCCTTGGCGATGTCGTGCAGCAGCACGGCGAGATAGAGCACCCGGCGCGACAGCACCTTGTGCACCACTTCGCTGGCGATCGGCGCCTCGGTCTTGAGCGCGCCGGTCTCGATCCGGTGCAGCATGCCGATCGCGAAGATGGTGTGCTCGTCGACCGTGAAGTGGTGATACATGTTGTACTGCATCATCGCGACGACGCGACCGAAGTCGGGCACGAAGCGGCCGAAGACCCCGGCCTCGTTGAGCCGGCGCAGCGCCGTCTCGGGATCGCGTTTCGCGGTCAGAATGTCGAGGAAGATCCGGTTAGCCTCGGGGTTCTCGCGCACCGCGGCATCGATCTTCTTCAGGTTCGCGCGGATCCAGCGCAGCGCGTCGGGATGAATATCGAGCGCATGCTCCTGGGCAACCTTGAAGATGCGCAGCATCTCGACCGGCTTCTCGGAGAAGACGTCGGGACGCGGCACGGTCAAGCGATGGCCCTCGAGCCGAAAGCCCTCGACCCGGCGCCGGCCCATCAGGTTCGAAAGGCGGAAACGCGGGCGCTGATGGCTGCTCTCGAGCGAGGCGCAGAGGATTCGGGTCAGGTCCCCCACGTCCTTGGCGACCAGGAAGTAGTGCTTCATCAGCCGCTCGACGTCGAGCAGCCCGGCCCGGTCGCTGTAGCCCATGAGCGGGGCGATCTGCTTCTGCAGATCGAAGGTCAGGCGCTCCTCGGCGCGCCCGGTCTCGTAGTGCAGATGGCAGCGCAGCGTCCAGAGGAACTCCTGCGCCTTCTCGAAGCGCCGCACCTCGGCGCGCGTGAAGACGCCGCGCTCGACCAGCATCGCCGGGTCGCTGACGTGATAGAGGTACTTGGCGATCCAGAACAGGGTGTGGAGGTCGCGTAGGCCGCCCTTGCCCTCCTTGATGTTGGGCTCCAGCGAATAGCGCGAGCCGCCCTGGCGGTGGTGCCGGGTGTCCCGCTCGGCGAGCTTGGCCTCGATGAATTTGGTTTGGCCCTTGGCCTGGACCTCGCGGTCGAAGCGCTGCCTCAACTCCTCGGCCAGGTAATCGTCGCCCCAGAGATAGCGCTGCTCGAGCAGGGCGGTACGGATGGTCATATCGGCCTTGGCCTGGCGCAGGCTGTCGCTCACCGAGCGCGCGGCGTGGCCGACCTTGAGGCCCAGGTCCCAGAGCAGGTAGAGCATGGTCTCGATGACCTGCTCGTGCCGGGGCGTCAGCTTGTAGGGAAAGACAAACAGCAGATCGATGTCGGAGTTGGGCGCAAGCTCGCCTCGCCCGTAGCCGCCGAACGCTACCAACGCCATGGTCTCGCCGGCCGAGAGATTGCCGAGCGGATAGAGACCATCGGTCGTCACGTCGTAGAGCGCGCGGATCAGCTCGTCCATCAGATAGCAATTGGCGCGCACCACGAGCGTGCCGGTCGCCCCGGCATCGAAGCGACGCCGCACTTCCGCGCGGCCCGAGGCCAAGGCGGCCTTCAAGGCCTCCAGGATCGGCGCCCGCGCCCGCTCCGGACTACCCTCGCGCCCGACGATCGCCGCCAGCGTGGCGCCCAAGGCCGCGCGATCAATGATCGTCGACGCGTCGGTCAGCATCGTCGCCGCAAAGCGTGGCGCCTCGGGCACCTCCGCCTCGTCGGTTACGGTGAGGCTCGTCGTATCCATGGTCTCAATATAGTTCTGCCGGCCAGGCGACCCACTATGGCACGGGCCCTGCGAGAAGGGAAAACCGCATCAAACATCCGGCCACTTGCGCGCTCCATGGATGATCGCTGCGATCTCGACCCCTTTTTCCGTTACGCGATACGGGACAATGAATG